>CBDUWK010000081.1:0-8273 GCA_965370905.1 uncultured bacterium
ATTACACCAAAACTCAGTAGCTTGTGTTGATGAAGTGATACTTATTTGACTCCATAATTTTTCTTCGCCAATTTTGGCTCCCACTGCCCGATAGTCGGGCTGTATTGCACCAGAGCCCCGATAATTCCATCGGGGCTCTTAAAATCTATAAAACAAAATTTGATTTGCTTGCAACCAAAAATATGTTTAAATTGTATAAATGTCAAATGTATCGGACGATAGAACTTTGCTGACAGATATAGAAAATCCCAAGGTACACATCTGTTCCATGGGCTGCGTCGAAAACCAACTCGTCGGCGCCCGCATGGAACGTTTCTTCGCCGTCAACGGCTGGCGCTTGACTGACGATTCCTCGGAAGCAGACCTCGTGCTGGTGAACTCCTGCGGTTACACAGAAGCTCTCGAGAACAGCAGCCTGGGTGCTCTGAACCGATTAAAGGTTTCCTTAAAACCGGGCGCACGCATTCACATGGTGGGTTGTCTTCCCGCCATAAACAAAGATGCAATCGGTGAAGACAACGGCTTGATGGTTATCCCCCGCAACCTGAAAGTATTAAATGATCTGATCGGCGCCAGCATTCCCATAGAAGAGGTGGAAGCGAACACCCTGCCTCCTGATGAGGGAAAAGTGGATCGCTTCCGTTCTGCCATGATCACCTTGAAGAGAGGACTCGAAGTAGCAGACAGGATTACCCCTTTTAAACTTCCGCGGGGACTGCGTCAGTTTAATTCCATATACGATGATAAAGCTTTCTACGTTTCCATCAGTGTGGGCTGCCTGGGGCGCTGCAGCTTTTGCGCGGTGCGCCGAGCGAAAGGCAAACTACTGTCCAGGGATCCGGAGAAAATACTGCAGGATTTCGACCAGGGATTAAAACAAGGCTACCGAGATGTAGTTCTCAGCGCAGACGAATCAGGATCCTACGGTAGAGATATCGGTACAACCCTTGCTGAGTTGTTAAGTGAGTTCCTGAAACGTCCCGGAGATTATCAGATCCTCTTGCGCAATCTTGACCCAGAATGGCTGATAAAAGATTTGGATCATCTCATTCCCATTTTCCGATCAGGTAGAATCCCCTATATCGTCGCGCCGGTACAGACTGGTTCACAACCGATTTTAACGTTGATGGATCGAGGCTACACCACCGTGGAGGCCGCAGAAACCTTTGCAAGATTGCGAAAAGAGGTACCGGATCTGATCCTGCGCACCCATTTCATCGTCGGCTTCCCCGGCGAAACCGACGATCATTTCAGGGAGATATTGGACTATGCCCGCAAACTGCAGGTCGATCATTTCAAGGTTCACGAATACTCTTCGCGACCTCGCACGAGGGCGGCATTGCTGCCCGATCCCGTCCCACCGGAAGTAATCCGCAGGAGGGCACGTAAATTGAAACTACTCGGACTGGAGGTTTTCGCCAGATCGTTCTTTAAGTAATAGTTTCTACTTCAGATGGATGGTGGACGCTATAATTATTCCGTTCGGGCAAATGATTCGTTTGCCCTTTTTTATAACCTTTTGCAGTATAAATCGTCTATAATACAAAAGTTAGCTTGCATATTAACAGTTCTACACGTAAATTATGCGGCATGAATTTGGGTAGAATTAAAGTTATTTTACTGGCAATTTTTCTCGTTGCTTCGTTCAGTACCGTTTTTGCTCAAAGAACGATTCAGCTCACCGAAGAGCCTGTCGATACCCTGGTGGGAGAAGCTGCTGAGTTAGATATTCTTTCTGACGTTTCAGAACCAGATTCGGCCGATACCGAATCGTCTGACATAGATACCACTATTTACTATTCCGCCAGATCGATTGAATTTCTCATGGAAAATAAACAGACTTTCCTGGTGGGCAACGCGCAGATAACTTACCAGGGCATGAAACTGCGCGCGGAAAAAATTACCGTTATCTGGGATGATAACCTGGTAATTGCCGAGGGCGTTTTAGACACAGTTTGGGCTGATTCTTTAAAAACCGAGATAGATACAATTGAAGTTATAGGTAAACCCGTTTTCACTGAAGGCGACCAGGAGATAATCGGCGATAAAATGACGTATAACCTTCAGACCCGCCGCGGGAAAGTTATCGAGGGAAGAACAGACTTCGCGGATGGTTATTACTGGGGAGCTAACATTAAAAAGGAACCGTCTGACATACTCCACGTCGGTCCCGGAACTTTTACTACCTGCAACGAGACAAAGCCTCACTACTGCTTCCATTCTTCACAGATGAAGTTAGTTACGGGAGATAAAGTAGTCGCCAAACCCGTGATCCTGTACTTTGGCGACGTACCGGTCGCCGCATTCCCTTATGGGCTTTTCCCCTCTCGCAAGGGCCGTCACTCCGGTCTGATTATACCTACATATGGTGAAAGCAGCAAACAGGGTCGCTTCATCAAACATCTCGGTTACTATTGGGCAACCAACGATTATTCCGATATCGAGGGGTCGTTGGATTATTACGAAGAATCGGGGTTCCTGTTCCACAGTCTGGCGCGTTATAACTGGCGTTATCACCTCTCTGGTACGGTCATCGGATCATACATCAACCAGCACTTCGGAGCAGAAAAAACCCGAAGGTGGGAACTGAGATGGGGCCATAATCAGGCTATCGATCCGAACACAAAGTTACGAGTCGATGCCACCATCATCAGCGATGGCAGCTATTATGAAGATTATTCTTTCAATCTGAATGAGCAACTCTCTCAGACACTCCGTTCTGACGCGACACTTACCCATTCATTTCCCGGTACCAAGAATTCGATGTCAGCCAACATTCACCATGAACAGAACCTTCGCAGCGAGGACATCACCCAGATTATACCCCGCATCAATTTCCGTCGTGGGCAGAGCGCTATCATTCCCATGCCGGAGAAAAATAAAGATGATACAACCGAGGTTGAGCCACGTTGGTATCACAACCTCTATTATTCCTACTCCGGAGAATATCTGCATAAACGAGTATTGGACGAAACCATCACTGCCATAGACACCTCGCTCGTACAGGATCGACGTTCAGCTGCTAAGCACACTTTGGGTTTCAACAGCCCTCAAAAGATATTTACTTATTTCAATATTACACCATCATTGAGTTATCGCGAAGACTGGTTCGACGAATCCATCGACTATTCGAGCGATCCCAACGGTCAAAAGAAGCTCGGTTTCGCTTCACGGCGTACCTTCTCCGCTTCGTTGGGATTGTCTTCTAAACTATACGGTTACTGGATGAATCCTCTACCGGGCGTGGAAGCTTTCCGCCATACCGCCACACCAAGCGTATCGTTGAGATTTAATCCTGATTTTTCTGACCCTGCGTGGGGTTACTACGAAGAAGTTACCAATCCAGATGGAACCACCGTGCTGAAAGACCGCTTCACCGGTTCGCTCTACGGGGGCACCTCAAAAGGACGACAAGTTGGATTGAACTTTTCGTTGAGTAATCTCTTCCAGATGAAGTATGGTTCCGGCGAGGAGAAACTGAAACGCGACCTCTTCACCCTGAACTTCTCCTCGAGTTATAACTTAGCCGCAGACAGCCTTCGCTTTGCGCCCCTGCGTTCTACTTTCCGGGCATCGCCAATTTCACAATCACAGGCAGTGGGGCCTTTTAAATCGTTGTCACTCGACCTTTCTACCACCCACAGCTTTTATAAATACGGCTCCAATGGCCAGTATGATGAGTATTACTTCGAGCCAGAAGTAGGGAAGATACTGCGCCTTACCAGTTTCGACATATCCGCTAATAGCAACATTTCCATCGGCAGTTTGATACATTCACCTGAGGAAGTTAAAGAGGAGACCAAACAGATAGAGGGTGATTTCGGTATTGCGCCTGAAGAGGTTTCACCAGATACCGCCTTAGAAGTCGCAGTAGCTAAAAAATCAATCCCGGGATGGTACATGGGTGAAGTCCCCTGGGATATGCGGCTTTCACTCCATTACACCACCAGCCGATCCAATCCCAATTCCCCGACCAAAACTTTCTGGATGAACGCTTCAGTAGATGCCTCCATTACCAGAAATTGGCAGTTAAGCTACAATACCCGGATAGATCTGGTCGAACATGAGGTCATTTCTGCAGGATTGACGATTTACCGGGATATGCATTGCTGGGAGGCGCGCTTCACCTGGAATCCGCTCGGAATCACTCAGGGCTATTTTTTGAAAATTAACATTAAATCCCCACAGCTTCAGGACGTGAAGGTCGAGAAGCGCCGCGGCCAGGGATCGTTTATGGGATTTTAGGTGATCTCTTAGAGAAATTTGCACTATTTGGATATCGCAATATTTTGCACTTTTTTAAAGTACGCATATTTATTATCATTGATAATTGAAGATAATAGTCTATTATCAGAATATAATCCGAGACTTAGATAAATCCAGAGGATCTCATGGAACAGAACCACTCCGAACTTACCTTAAGAGCGATAATTTCCGGACTATTCGTCGGCTGCCTGATCGCAGCTTCCAATATCACCATAGGCCTGAAAATCGGCTGGACCTTCGGAGCTTCGATTACTGCGGCGGTTATTTCATTCGCTATTTTCAGGACGTTTTCAAACGTTCTGAGGAGGCCCTATACCGCCAAAGAGAATCTCATCACCGCGACAGCAGGTTCATCTGCTGGGACCATGGCTTCAGCCGCGGGATTGACTGCCTCCATACCCGCCTTGGAACTCATCCTGCAGGAACAGGGACAGCCGTTACTCACATATGGCCAGCTTATCCTCTGGGGAATCTCAATCGCTTTTTTGGGGGTATTTTTCGCGGTGCCTTTGCGCAAACAGATGGTCGTGATTGAAAAGTTAAAATACCCGACCGGTACGGCTGCCGCTGAGACTATCAAAGCTATGTATGCCTCGGGTGCAGAAGCAGTAAAAAAAGCCAAAGTACTCTTCTATTCAGCTCTTTTCGCAGCTGCCTTTAAATTGGTTATTTCCATTGAGCCACTGGGTTTAGGGCACCTGGAGAATCTGAGCTTCGATGATCTGGGACTGGTGAAATGGGGTGTTTTAGGATTGGGATTCGGTATCCTTACCTTAGGTATCAACCTCTCGCCTATGATGCTCGGCGCCGGGATACTGATAGGTCCCAAGGTGGGTTGGTCTCTGTTCGGAGGGTCGGTTCTGGCCTGGGGCATAATCACTCCTATCCTGAACCAAAAGGGGTTGATCGAATATACCGGCGGTTCTACTATCTACAAGGACGCGTTGCGCTGGATTCTCTGGCCTGGAGTCTCGTGTATGGTCTTCGCGGGATTTACCAGCCTGGCTTTGCAATACAAGACCATCGGCCGGACATTTTCTTCCCTGAAAAAAGTTACTGCCACATCGGGTGAAACTGACGATGAAGAAGATGCTCCCGATCCCTTTCCCATGAAATGGTGGTTTATTGGCATGGCGTTGGCTACCACCTTAACCTCTTCTCTGGCTTACATATATTTTGGAATACCGGTCTGGATGAGCATTCTGGCAGTGATCCTGTCTCTGTTCATTGCCAGTGTGGCAGTGCGCGCTACGGGAGAAACCGACATCAATCCGGTAGGAGCTATGGGTAAAATTACGCAGGTTGTTTACGGCATTTTAGATCCTGGCAAAATAACGACCAACCTTATGGCTGCGGGCATCACCGCTGCAGGCGCCAGTCAAGCTGGCGATCTCATGCACGATCTAAAAGCCGGCTATATACTGAAAGTTTCGATAAAAAAGCAGGTAATTACGCAGCTGATTGGCGTGATTGTGGGGGTGTTTGTAGCCGCCGCTGTTTATCGCCTCCTTACGGCTGCCTATGAGATTCCCGGGGAAGATTTCGCCGGCCCTGCTGTGGTTGCCTGGCATCTGATGGCGCAGGTGCTGGTCGTCGGCATTGAAGCGATACCCTTAAGCGCCCGCTGGGCGGCAGTCATCGGCGCGCTCTTCGGAATCGTGGTCACTATTCTCGGCAAGAACAAGAAAATCGCCAAATGGCTGCCCTCCCCCGTAGCTGTAGGAATCGCTTTCATAGTTCCAGCATTTTATTCAATTGCCATGTGGCTGGGTGCACTGCTGACTTATATGGTCAACCGGAAGAACCCTGAGGCTGTCAATAAGTACGACGCTTCGTTGGCTTCAGGTTTAATTGCCGGCGAAGGCTTGATGATGGTGGTAGTCGCACTCCTCTTGATTTTGGGTGTAAGCTGGGTGTAGGAGGTAACATCTCAATAAATAACGATAAAGCCTTTACTTAGGGTAGCTACTTTATATTAGTAGTTAAATCCTTAAAAGTTCGAAATCTGAGGTGGTTTTTAAAAGGGAGACTTAGCCAATGGAATCGAAACAGATTGTAAAGATTCTACTGATATTGGTTATCGTAGGGTTACTTTTCTGGCTGGTTTATCTGCTCAGAAACGCTCTGATACCGGTTGCGGTAGCCATGTTCTTTGCATATTTGTTGGATCCGGTAATTGACAAGATGGAAGGCTTGAAGTTAAACCGGTCGGTTTCGATCTTCATCCTTGCAGTCGTGGTTTTTTTAATTGCTGGAACAGTTGGTGGATTCCTGGCATTGCAAGCGCAGCAGGAATTGGTAGCTCTATATTACAATCTGCCGGGATACATTGAGAAGATCCAGATCAATGTCGTTCCTGCCGTTGAAGAGTTCTTCGGATTAAAAATTCCACACAGTATTGACGAAGCAATATTGGAATTTCAGGACCAAATAAAAAATCTGGATCCAGCCGTAATCAAACCGGTGACAGCTATCATCGCGAAAATTTCCAGCAGCACGATAGCGCTTATTTCTTGGTTTATCGCTCTGTTGATTATTCCGGTGTTTTTGTTTTATTTTCTGAGGGATTGGGATAAGATTACGGCGCGCACAACTGATCTACTCCCCGGCGCTCACAAAGAATACATTACGGGGAAAGCGATTCAGATCGATGGAATATTGGGTTCATTCATCAGGGGGCAACTCACCATCGCAGTTATTTTAGGAATACTTTACAGCGCTGGTCTGCTGATAGTAGGGATTGATTTGGCGGTTGTTATCGGGATGGGGGCTGGTCTGGCATTTATAGTTCCCTATTTAGGAACGATCCTGGGTATAGTTGCCGCGACGGTAATGGCGCTGTTGGAGTTTGGTTTTGCCTGGCAATTGTTTGCTGCCTGGGGTGTATTCGCAATTGTGCAACTGTTCGAGGGATCGATATTGACGCCTAAGATTATGGGAAATAAAGTGGGATTGTCCCCGGTGGCAATTATTTTCTCCCTGCTGGTAGGCGTGGAACTATTGGGTTTGACGGGAATGCTGGTGGCAGTTCCTGTAGCGGCGATTATAAATGTGTTTATAGGAGAGGCGATTGAAAAATATAAAAAGTCAGCACTGATGCAGGGTAATAGTGGGGAATTGAAAGTTGAAGATGTAGAATGATATTTTGCGGACTGCGGGTTGACGAGGAGCTCGCATAACAAGGAAAAGTTAGTGCGAAGTTACTCAATCAATAAATATTGAGGTTTCACTCCTATAAACGTTTATACTATGTTTAGAGTGTATTAAAATTAATAGAGGGTAGAATTATGCCTGATTATGCCCCCGTTGCGAGAGCCGTAAAAATCCTTGGCCGTTTGGCAATATGGAATAAAGTCACGGTGGAAGATTTATATCGATATTTCGATGGACGTGTGTCTAGAAGAACACTTCAGCGCGATTTGTTAAAGCTGTCCGACGCTAATGTCCCGCTCGTTGAAGAAAGGGGAAAAGGCAGAGAACTCATCTGGTCAATTGAACCTGCTTACCTGGATTTCATCCCTGTTAATCTGGGACTTGATGAATTTCTCTCAATTGAAATGCTTCGGAGAGCGGGCAATCTCTTCGATGGAACTCTAATCGGTGATGATATAAGAGGGGCTGTCGATAAATTAAAACAGTTGGTTCCCGCCGATGTTATTTCTACGGTCGGATTAATAGATCAAGAAGAGGGCTATCTTGAGGTCTATAATATTGGCTATGTGGATTATAGTAAAAAAGGAGAATTTCTAAGAAAATTTCTGTGGGCGGCCATTAATAAGCAAGTTTGTGAAGTTGTATATAAAAAGCCTGGTGACAAAGTAGCTAAGACCTTTAGCATACACCCATACTCATTGATTCATCATAAAGGGGCGTTTTACGGGGTTGTCTTCCAGCCCTATCATAAGAGCTATATTTATCTCTTGATTCATCGGTTGGATAAAATAGTAGTCGGCGATGATAGCTTTACCAGGAACGAGGACTTCTGTCTTAAGGAACATTTGAATGGC
>CBDUWK010000082.1:0-8240 GCA_965370905.1 uncultured bacterium
CACCGCTTTCAACTTCTGTCGAAGGGTAGAATGAATCCTGCGAATAGGCGACCATATCAAACCTGGCAGGTTTGGAATCCTTAATTAACGTTTCAGGTTCGTCACCCTGAGAAGGCATAAGATCGATTTCTGAGAAAGTCCTGGTTTCCAGAGATTCGAATTCTACGCGCACTCCGGTGGTGTGAGGAATAGCCAGCATTTTGCTAAGGAAGGGAATTTCAGGCGCTCCTTCGCTTAAACCATAGTACCCGCCCGGTATGTGGACTCGATCCCAGCTTTTACCTTCAATCTCTCCTGCGATGATATCCAGCCCGGGAATCCGGACTTCTATTTGTACCTGATCTGCGTCATGCCTCAAGATATCAAATTGGGGAATTTCGCTCTGCACGTCCGTGCGCAAGGGGATATATTCGGCGGAAGCAGTATTGAACCAAGCAAGTATCAGGGCAATACCAATAGCGATTTGGAATGTTCTCATTTTGTGATCTCCAGGTGTTTTCACCGTACGGACTAAATAAAACCACAAGCGGAAAGTACTTGCGGCTCCTGCTTTGTAAACTATTATCCCCTCGTATGTAGAGAAGAACCGGGACGGGGGCTTACGCTCCTCAACCCTATAATATACGAAATTTTTCAGGTAAGTGCAAGTAGAATTTTCTACAAGACCTTTTTTTAAAGTGCTGCTTGCAGAATTTCAATCAAACCGCTATTTATTTAACGTATCATATTAAGCTTCGACAGCAAATCCTGGCTGTATCAGACAGTATTTCGACACATTTATAGTGATTTATAGGCAATACCTCCATTTAGAATCTTAGAGATATTTTTTAAGTTTATCTATAAATCACAAACTGGTTATTTATTTACTCAACGGTATTGACTTTGGGGAGATTTTTTCCTAAATTGTTATCTTCATAGCAATAGGATGCCTTAAATCTGTAAATGAAGACAAATTGTGCTAAAAGATTATACGTAATTTTTAAGATGTTTTGTTTGTAATAGGGATTTAGTACACTTAAAACCAGGAAGGCGACTCTCAGAACCCGATATCAGGCGAGCTCTGTCACGATAGTTGAACAGCCAGTAGAAAAGGAAAGAGATGGCAAGGTTACTATTTTTACAAGAAGTAGCGAATGAATACATAGGAGTAATGTGCCTGTCGGCATTTGCCAAAAGCAAAGGGCATGACTGCGATATATTAATCGCATCTGAAGAAGGCAAGCATTTTTATAATAAAATAAAGGATTATAATCCGGACGCTATTGCCATTTCCGTAATGACCGGTTATCACAATTACTATTTGGACCTCGCCGTAAGAGCCAAGGAATTAGTAGGTGTTCCGGTAATTTTTGGCGGCCCTCATGCCACTTTCTTCCCAGAAGTTATAGAATATCCCGCAGTAGATGCAGTATGCCGAGGTGAAGGCGAGGAAGCCCTGGTAGATTTTCTCGAGGCTGTCGATAAAAATGAGGACTATACCCATATCGCTAATCTCTGGAGCAAGAAAAACGGTGAAATCATAAAAAATGAGGTGCGTTGTGGGCAGGACAATCTGAATGAATACCCTTTTGCGGACAGAACTTTATACTACAAGTACAAATTTTTAAGAAACTACCCGGCGAAACCATTTATAACCGGCCGCGGTTGCCCCTATGACTGTTCCTATTGTTTCAACCGTAAATTCAATAAGATGTATAAGGGGAAAATGGAAATAATGCGCCGTATATCGCCGCAGAACGTGATCAAAGAAGTCCTCGATTGTGTGGCAAAATACCCGCTTAAGAAAATCTTTTTCAACGATGATATTTTTATCGTACAGAAGGATTGGTTAGAGGAATTTGGGCCTCTGTACAGAGCAAAAGTTGGTATTCCTTACGCCTGCAACATTCGGGCGAATCTGGTGGATGAGGAAAGAGTCAGATTGCTTAAGGAGTCGGGTTGTGATCTGGTGATGTGGGGGATCGAATCGGGCAATGAGAGAATACGCCGGGAGATCATGCATAAAATGATCTCGGACGAACAGATCTACCGGAGCGCGGAGCTATTTCGTAAGTACCGAATCAAGATGAAGACCTTTAATATTTTGGGTTCACCGGGCGAAACCTTTGAAGAGGCAATCCAGACTATAAAAATAAATGCCGCCGCCAAGATCGATTATCCCAACTGCTCACTTCTGCAACCTTATCCTCGTACCAAGATGGCGGAAACAGCCCAGGAGATGGGAGTATTAAAAAAAGACTACTCGCTGGACGATTTGAATAAATCGGCTTACTTTGGCAGCATCCTCAAACAGCCTGATATAGAACGGCTCATTCGACTCCAGAAGTTCTTTTATTTAGGGGTTAAAATGCCCTTTTTAATCCCTATAATTAAATGGCTGTCCAAATTCCCTCTGGATCCCATATATACGGTAATTTGGGCTGTGACTTTCATGTACCGATTCGTAAGCGAGACCGGCATTCCGCTCCGCTTTGCGATTCAATTCGCCCTCAAACATAGAAAAAGCGCAGGATAGGGAACAACAATATTGTCGGAGTCAGGCCCCGAAGGGTGGGGCTTCGCTCGACGATCCCGATTAAGGGATGTATAACAAAGGGGCGGACCTGCAGGTCCGCCCCTTTGATCTCAGGGTAAACGGGTCGGAAAATTGATAGACAAATCCGAAGCACTCCTTCGGAGCATGTCTACCCTCCGATTTATTCCTATTTCATCAACACCATTTTGCCGGTAGCGTTGAAATGTGCGGCCTGCATGCGGTAGATGTAAACACCTGAAGACAGGTCTGTAGCGTCGAAGCTCACATCGTGCCAGCCTGCATCACGCCAGCCGTCAATTACCCTGGCAACCTGGCGACCGGAAATGTCGTAGATAGTCAGCGTCACACGTGCTGCCTTTGGCAATGCATAACCGATGGTCGTGGACGGGTTGAAGGGGTTGGGATAGGCCTGGTTAAGGGCAAATTCCAGGGGAAGAGCATCCGGCAGGACGATCTCTTCCTCTTCTACGCCTACGATCTGTTCAACGTAGAAGACACGGATTCCCATCTGGACAGCAGGTTCCAGCGGACCGGAACCGTTGTAGGTAACCTGTGTGCCTTCAGTACCTGTATCGTTTTCAACTCCCACCGTCGCTGAGTTGGCGGTACCGGGTGTCAACTCCATATACATGAAGTCCATATCACCGTTGGGATAAAGGATCATTTCGAAGCTGTAGCTGCCGCCTGTGCTGTAGTGCGGCACGTTCAACCATTCGATGATGAAACGGTCATTCGGTTGATCGTAGAGGTAGTAAATACCTCCACCCTGGCTGGGATTCAAGTCATCCCAGAAGGGGCAGATGAGGTTGTTTGGAGTCGCTGGATCTGGTAATGGATAGTTAGTAAAAGCGCCATAGCCGATTGAAGATAATGACGTCCATCCATTGGCACAGACATAGATATTTCGGTATTCTATCTCATCGTAAAAGGGAAACTCGAAGCCGATATTAAACGGTCCGGCATAACCATCGTCCGTCGTTATTCCCGTATGGGTTCCTGTTTGGCTGATTTCCACCCATTCGTACGGGATCAAGGCAAACTGTGGTGGTCCGACGTATATAGGATCGGCGTTGGCAATCGGGCCTTCTCCCGTGGAATTATAATAGGAGACGCCATAGACATACCATCCGTATTCCGGAACTGTGACGTCCACATGTGAAGTATTCGTTCCAGGAAGTTCCGAGATCATAATCCCGTCTCTGTAGACTCTCTGCCCTGTCCAGGAACCTGCGGGGAAGTATCCACCGTGTTCGCCTTCGCTGGGAGCAGTCCAATCCACCGTACACTCGAGTTCAAAGCTGGGATCAGGTGTAGCGACTACTGCAGAAGGTTCTGCGGGCGAATCGAGTCCTATCCAGGCTGAAGCATCGGCCGAGATTCCGTCACCGTAGGAGTTATAGGGCACAATCTCATATTCGTACATTCCCGCAGCCGGTACGGTTGTATCATCGTAGTTGTACGGCTGACCAATGGAAACGTCGGTGACGTCGTCGATCAGTTGTTCCTCACGATAGATCTTCACGCCGGTAAGCTCTGCCAGTGTATTGCCTCCTGCATTGAGGCTCGGATTGGTCCAGTCGAGCGTGGCGATCAGATCAGCATTGTTATGGGATACCGTGAAGTTAGTGGGTTCATCCGGACGCTCTTCAAAACCGGGTCCCATATGGAAGTAGAGGGCGCCCATATCGGCCGTGGTGCCATCCGGATCCAGCGGTGAGCTCGGATCCCCGCCGTTGATACAGGGTGAACCCCATTCCAGGTTGAAGTCATTTTCACTTGGATCTTCGAATTCCGGATCATCGGTGATGTTTCCGGTTCCGGTGAGACCGGTTGAGCAACAAGTATAGGTTACATCGACAGTACCATAGCACTCCGGATAAGTAGTTGCGATGTTATCGTAGATGATGTTGTTTCTGCCAACATATCCGCCAGCCGCAGCATATAAACCACCGCCCTTGGCAGCTATCGATGTGGAGGTACATTGATTCTGTGTGATAGTGTTGTTGGTAATGTCAGGTGTACACTGGTAGACTAATATACCGCCTCCGTAGTAAACGGAGGTATTATCGTAGATCAGATTATATGCGATCATCGCAGGTGAATTGTCGCAGCGGATCCCGCCACCTCCACAGGTGCCTCACGTACCCGTGGCGGAATTGCGAGCGATCTCATTGTACATTATGGTAGAACCACTGGTACAATTGGATAGATATATACCTCCGCCATTAGCACCGGAAATAGCAGTATTATCTACGATGAGACAGTTCTGGATAGTTACAGTTGAGTACTCGGCCCAGATACCACCGCCATACCAGTACGCATCACAGTTGGATATCCTGGTATTGCTGACCGTCATGTCTACATTGTTGATGTAAATTCCTCCGCCTTTCATGCTTATTGGCGTTCCGCTGGGTATCTTGCAGTTATCGATGATACAGTAATCGACAGTGCTGGCACTGGAAGAGCCGGGTTGGAAGCGGAGACTGCGCCAACGGCATTCTTCGGTGGGATTCTGGCGAATGAAGTAGATGCTGTCGGTTTCGGTTCCTTCAGAATTGAACTGGCCATAAATTTCCCACTTAAAAGCGCCGCTATGCAAGAAGGTCGTCCCCGGAAGGATGGTCAGAGTAGTACCATCACGAACCGAGATATCGCCGACAACGACGTAAGTTCCCGGTCCCAGAGTCCCCGATTGGTTGCCGCTGATATCCTGAGCCTGTGTTAACCCTACCAGGGCGAAACACAGAAGCAGTACAAGCAGTGATTTTTTCATACATACCTCCGTTATAAAGTATTTGTATTCTGCCTTTTATTAAACATATTAGTTACCCCCGAGGGGTGAGTAAATATGTAATTGTTAAAATATAATAAAAGAAAGTGGAAGAGTCAAGGATTTTTTTGCAAAAATAGTTATTTTTTTTCACTTATCGTCTATCATTTCATGTAAAGATAAAATATTCCATATAGTATTATCGCATAATACTCATAAAGATTATGTGATTTATGGATATATTTATCTTCATTTCATCAAGATGATTTTCCCGGTGGAGGTTAGTCCCGCAGCATGAATTCTATAAATGTACAAACAGCTCTTTGTAAATACTCACGGCTGTTACTTCTTCGGCTTTAACTGCCAGGGTGAACCGGGTGTAGATTTTTCCATTCATCAAGCGCAACGGAATGATCCCAGAAGAATTCGAATAAAGCGCAGAAGGCATTTACAATAGTGCCCTGCTTAATAATAGACATAATCAATTCACCTCTTTGGGAAAGAGGTTCTTCTTCTGCTACCAGTAGAGACTGGCGGTCAAAGATCATCATTTTGATGGGCAGATTATCCGCCATCCTTATTTCTGCCCCCTTATCCTGCAAGAGTTTAAGATCCTTCAGGATCCATTCATCCTGAGGCAACTTGATTTCATAAACCCAGCGAGCAATTCCGCCGCGCTTTAAAACGCCTTCTTCCTCACTATCCTGCTCTGTTGATTTCTCTTCAGTATCACAGGCGTAGGGGCTGCGCCCGAACCCAAGCAGTTCCTGGTTGGTATTGGCGACCAGCTGGCAGTAGCGGTGATGGATGCTCTCGTTACCACGTAAGACTTCAATGTATTCGAATGGTTCTGCAACGGTCTCGCCGTTAGCGTAGAGAGTTTTCAGCTTATCCTTCAGGTTGAACGATTTTTCGAGTCGTTGCTGCAGTCGTTCGAAAGAAGAAGCGAGGGTTATCTGGGGATCGATAACTTCAAAAGTTCGCTTTCGGCCGACTTTCCTTTCTAAAAAATAACCCTGGTGTACGAGGCTGTCAATAATTTCATAGACTTTGCTCTGCGGTACGCCTGAGATTTTCTGCAATTCAGCAGCCGTGGAATAGCGTTTATTGAGTAGCGCCAGATATACCTTGGCCTCCCTCTCGCTCATGCCGAGATCTATGAGGCCAGTTACGAATATATTAGTATCATCGTTCATGGTTGGGCAATTTCATAAAATTAGGGTTATTATCACCCCCAGGGGGTGATATTTTCACTTAATATAATGATATTTTCAAGCAAAGTCAAGCAATTTTTTATATCCAACGCCTTTTTCAAGAAAAAAGCGCCAGGTCACATCCCGATGGATTGGGACAAGACCTGACGCAATTCAACCTCTGGGAAGATCAACTGTTCAAAAGGACCAGTTCACAATCGGGAAAACGGGAAACAGGTCACTGCCCTGCTTAATTACGTTGACCAAGCCGATCTGGATTCCTTTCATGCTTTCAGCATAGTTCACAAACCCGATCATAAGGCCATTCATGTGTCCGGCATGGTTGACAAAACCCCATTGTACACCGGTTCCATCACCGGCATAACTGTACACACCTTCTTGCAGACCCTGAAACTTACCCTTGGTGATACTCACCAGACCGTTCTGCCAGCCTGTGAAATCAGCATCTACAAGGTTTACGAAACCATATTGTACCCCTATACCGGAACCGGTTAGTTTATTAGCGAGGCCGAAATCCAAGCCGGCAAGTGAGGCGTTCTTGCCATAAATGAGATTGAACCTCAAGCCTTTCACAGAATCCGTTTCCGGGAAAATCTGAATGGGATTAAACAGAGACAGCTGAATCGGTCGTTCTGCAGCTTGAGCCTGGAATGACAACAGGAGTATCGCCACAACTACCACTCCTGTCAGCTTAAAAAAAATTATCGATTTTCTCTCCATGGCTTTCCTCCTTAAATAGTATGATTATTAGTTTTGTGATTTATAGTGTTCGTGGATACTGATTTACAACGGTATATTCCCGTGCTTCTTCTTGGGATTGTGATCTACTTTGTTGCGGAGCACCTCCAAACCGGTGATCAGGACGAGTCGGTTTTTTGCAGGTGCAGATATAACTGTTTTTGCGTTTGCTGTTGCTCAAGGACACGAAAGCCGGCCACGGAGGCAAGCTGCGCATAATGCTCCAAGTCTAAAGGAATACACGGCCAGTGGGCGCCGTATCCATTCTCGATGGTTTGATCCGGCAGCTTGATCGTTAATGGAAAAACTACACGCTTCCTGGCCTGCAGCCAGCGCAGCCAAGCCAGCAGTCCGCCCGAACGAAACCTATTCACACTTCCGGCGAGCTGCTTTTTAGAGTGGCCGGAAAAAATATGTGTGTTGACGGGAAATCTCATCCGGTTTTGTAAATAGGAGTGATGGCGGCACCCCAAAAGCCTTTGAAAAATTTGGGTCTATGGCCTTCGCTTTTTCTCTGAGTTCACTAGCGCCTTCATTATCACTCAGACCAAATTTTATTTTGGCTGACAGTTCATAGCTGAATGCTTTAAGCGGCGAAATCGGCTCGGTCGCAAGATATTTCTGGATGAATTCTTCTGCCAAAGGTAACATTATATCCTTCTTCAACGTATCTTGCATTCCGGCCATGGAATAATACCTAACCAGATCCAGCATCAGCAGCTCTCTTCCCGGATCTGCCTTCATGGCTTCTTCTAAATATTTCGTTCCTGTCTCGGAACTGTCCTGGTACAGGTAGGCCTTCCCGAGCTGTTCAAGGGCATCAGCATTGTCCGGATTGCTTCCCACAACTTCTTGCCAGTATGCTACTCTATCGGTATCATCCGGTAGACGTAATTCTCTGGCTTTGGCCCCATAAACAGCATCCATCTCTTCGAGTTGTTGGGCATAGGCTTCAGCTTTTGCGGAATCACCGCCCATTTCT
>CBDUWK010000083.1:0-8231 GCA_965370905.1 uncultured bacterium
CGATCCTTGTCCACCGTGAACACGCCATCGGCGATGGAACTCATGATGACCTTGAAGAAGCGGTCATCTTGGGGAGCGTCTATGGTTCTCCGATTTTTTGCCCCTTCATCTGCCTGATCGGACTTATCTTTCATCTGTTTTAAACCTGTATCGAGTACCTTTCAAGATAAATTAATTCTTCGTCCTATGCAAGCGCTTTATGCAGAGGAATGTAAACGTCTTCAACATAGTCCCAACATTAGAACCCGGGTAAAATAGGGATTGAGATCAACAGGCATCTTTTTTGCGATTACTGCACAAAACTAAAGAATATTGAAAAACAGCGTTGCATTATATCCGGTCGGATATATCTTATTATATGCGAATATACTATATATAACAATGCTCGAAAATAATTTCCAATGTAATAAAGCGCAGAGTTATCCTATCGGTCATTACACGCAAATCCCGATTTATCGGGATGCGTCGGGAGCGAAGCCCCACTTTGGGGGAATCTGACGGCTTGTTAGACTCCGGACACCGAAGGCGCAGCCAAGCAGGAGTGACAAGCCTTGCCATTTGGAAATTACTTCTGCAAACCGGTATAATTTTTATTGCATGGATTTGATGAATGCACACACTCTTGGTCATCCAGCGCAATTTGTGACCAGCTTGCGCGAAGCGGTGAAACCCACAGCATAAAACCGCTAACCGCGCGCTGGTTTTGCCATAGTTTCGAAACCAAAATACCCCCAAAATCCACCAAAATTCCCCATCAGCGGAAGTTAGGGGTTTATACTTAAATCCTTGATTTTCCTACCTGTAGCGCGTACGGGAATCGAACCCGTGCTACCGGCGTGAGAGGCCGGCGTCCTAACCGCTAGACGAACGCGCCAATCCAATAAATTTATCATTTTTCAAACCTGAAATCAAGAGAAATCTCCTGTTTACCTTACTGGAAAACTGTCAATTAAATTTACTCCTGACAGCCTTTTCGGCTGTGGAAAGTTAAATTCGCATCTTGTTCCTTGACTTTGTCAATTGCTTCCAGTAGATTTGGAATAACAAATTTGCCTTTAAACCTGATCGGAGTTTAAATTGTCTGATGAAGCTATGGGACATGTGTGTCCTCCATCTGTGGTGAAATGGCTGAACAGCCCGGTGCGAAAGCTGATCCAGAATCCCGGAAAAATCATGGGAAAATATGTGAACCGGGGTGATACTGTTATCGACCTGGGTTGCGGAGGAGGCTTTTTTGCCGTAGCGCTCGCTGAAATGGTAGGGGAAAGCGGACGAGTTATAGCGGTCGATCTTCAAGAAAAAATGCTCGAAATAACCGGAGATCTTGCTGCAAAGAAGAGCGTTTCAGAAAGGGTGACACTACACCTGTGCAAGGAAGATGATCTCGGTTTAGCTGATGAAAAGGTAGATTTCGTGTTGGCGTTTTACATGGTGCACGAAGTTCCTGACCGTAAACGCCTTCTTAGCCAGGTGGCTGATTTACTCAACCCGGAAGCACAATTCCTGATGATTGAACCGAGTTTTCACGTTAACAAAGAGCAATTCAATTTAATATTAAAAGAAGCAGAGAGTGCTGGATTGAAAAAAGTGATATCTATAAAACATGGGATGAGCCGGGGTATGCTGTTCACTATATAGAAAATGACTTAATTCATGGCGCGCTCACCAAAGGGTTGTACCGGAGAGTTGGACGACAGGATTTCCAGAATGGCGACCCTGATGAAATTGTCCGTTCTGTAAAGCGGCTCTACGAGATGCTTCCGGACCGCACCGAAGTTTATCCCGGCCACGGACAGCTGACTGATATCGGGTTAGAAAAGCGAGAAAATCAGGTTTTGAGAACAGAGGGATTATAGAGGATTTATGTCGAATAAAAAGCAGACTATCCTCTTAACCGGACAACCGGGAGTGGGGAAGAGTACTATTATCAAGCAGTTGGCGCAAAAAGCCGGCAATCAAAGTGGAGGCTTTTATACGCGAGAAGTCCGAGGAGGTGGGAGACGCATTGGTTTCGAGATCGTTACCTTTGTTGGAGCGAACGCCTATTTGGCTAAAAAATCGCAGCAACAATGCTTCGAAAATGAAGCGATTTTTAAAGGTTACTGTGTGAATCTGGACGGAATCGAAAAAATAGCGGTTCCTGCCATGCTGAAGGCGCGTGATGAAAGCAAGATTATCTTTGTCGATGAGATCGGTCCGATGGAGATATGTTCGCGCAAGTTCTGTAGCGTGATCTGGGAACTGCTTGAAGATGATAACGTGTCCATGATGGGAACTATCGTGAGGAGGCAATACCGGTTTGCCGATCAGGTAAAGAAGCATCCGCGGGTTAGGATTGTGGAAGTAACGGAGGGGAATAGGGATACCATTTCTGCAGAAGTATGGCACCTTATGGGAGGGTAAAACCCATCGGTCAGTTATAGATTGTTATTTGTTGCGTCAGGTCCTTAACTTAGTTTCTTCCTGACGCCGAACCATCAATCAGTGAAATCTGCGTAATCCGTGTAATCTGTGGTTCAGACAAAAAACCAAACTAAACCTTGTTTCTGTTGTATGAGTTTCTTATATTAGTAAATACCTAGAATTCCCAGCTTACTCCGAAAGAACCACCTCGCACTGAGTTTTCCTCATCTTCCGTCCTTACTAATGCATCGAATCTGAGGAGCAGATTTAGTCTTTGCAGAATGAATAATAAGGGAAGAGAGCAAGCAGTAGTTCCACACGAACTGAAATCTCCACCTGTTTAATCCTGAAACAAAAATGCTTTGTCCTTATATCTGGCAAAGTTATCACCCAAAGTGAAGTTCACCGTAAACCAATCTTTAATCTAGGGAGATTATAATGAGAAAACTCATTCCTTTTAGTATCCTGATCATCCCGGTATTGGTATTCGCTGCGGATTTCGAGATTGATAAGGGCGCAGTTGCTATCGGAGGGGATGGTACTTTCGCCTCATTCGGTGGTGAACTCTACGAGGATTTTGAGGGTGCTGGCATCACCTACTTCTCAATTGAACCCAGTGTGCAGTATTTTGTTATGCCAGGATTGGCACTTGGAGGCGATTTTGTCTATAGGCTGACAACTCAGGGAAAGGCCAGCACAAGTGGATTTGGTTTCGGTCCCATTATCCAGTATTACTTCCAAACTGCCAATGAGTTGGTGTATCCCACTCTTGCAGCGGGGTTCTCCTTCGCAATAGACAGCTTTGACTCTGGTTATGGTACGGATTCTAGAATCAGTGTGACCAAATTCCGTCTCATGGGTGGGGCAATGTTTAAACTGGTTGATCACTTCGGTATTGAAGCAGGCTTTTTCTATGACATCGATAGCCAGAAAGGCGACTGGGCAGGCGCAAAAAGCGAATCCGGATCCATCTTCGGCGTGGCTGTTGGGTTCAAGGGATTCCTCTATTAACCGTTACGAGTAAACAGAAATTGTAAGACGGACCAATCTCGGACAACCGGGATCAGTCCGCCACTTACCCTAAGGCTTCCATCAGGAAGTAAGTCTTGAATGTGTAGGTTGGATCGTTAGACAGCCGCCGCTACTTTCTCACCAATGTGATCGTAAACGTGCTTCAATTCTTCCTTCGGGCTGAACTCGACAAAAGAAGTGTCTTCATCCACCCAGACGGTATGTCCAGCAGGCCAATAGAACATTTCGCCAGCACGACATACTTCCTCTTTGCCGTCAGAGTAACGGACGTGAATTGCCCCCTCTAACATGTAGCCCCAATGCGGACATGAACATTCATCATTGGGTAGTCCTTCCAGAAGCGGTGTGGCATCTGCACCTGCTGAAAGCTGAACGTATGCCACCGCCGTATCACCCCATTCTTCTACCCGAAATGTTGCGACTGGCAACTCCAGCGCAATTGGTAACTCTTCTTTGCGTATTTGCATGACTCGTCTCCTTGTGTTGTTTTTTAAATGCAGGTGCGAGCAAGCGCTCCTGCATATCCTATCTTTTTGTTGCAGTAAATGATACGTAGTCGCAAAATTATTATTGGAGGAATATGAAAAATATTTGATATTATTTTTCTTCATATGCTTTTTTATTGAGATTAAACCAGCACATCAAGTTGCTCTGGCCACCCACCGTAATCGGGGTCGCCCCCGCCCCCGACAAAACCATATTCTGACTTTGTCATTCTGGCTTGTCCAGAATCTGACACCTTAGCCCGGTGCCCCACAGCTCTGCTGTTGGTATTTCAGAATGTAGGTTGGGTTAAGCGCAGCAACCCAACAAAACAAGAATCTGCGCAATCCGCGTAATTTGCGGTTCAGACATCCCACTACAACCCAACCCAATTCTAAATTCAAAATTCTACCTTCTAAATTCTTCCATCCCCATCTCCCCATTTTCCAGTATCATAACTGGAATTTCTTTATTATATTGAAAATTCTAAATTCCAATTTCTACATTCTGCATTCTTCTGAGGAATACATGCCCATCATCTTAGACGGTCAATCGTTAACCATAGAAAAGCTGGCGGCAATCGCCCGCCACGGAGAAAAAGTAGAACTCCACAAAGATGCACTGGAACGCATCAAAGTCTGCCGCGCCATGCTGGAAGAGAAACTCCAGGCTAAGGAAATCATGTACGGCGTCAACACCGGCATCGGAGAATTCTCCGAGATCGTTCTGGATGGCCCCAAGATCAAGGATTTCCAGAGATATTTGATCTACAATCACGCCGCCGGAATCGGCGATCCGGCACCCATCGAATACGTGCGCGGAGCTATGGCTGGCCGCGCCAACGTGCACGCTCACGGCAACTCTGGCTGCAGACCGGAGATCACCCAAACTTTAATCGATATGCTCAACCAGGGTGTGACGCCCTTCGTCTGCCAGAAAGGTTCGGTCGGAGCTTGCGGAGATCTGGCCCCCATGTCCCAGATAGCCCTGCTGATGATGGGCGAAGGTGAGGCGTATTATAGAGGCGAGCTTCTGCCTGGTAAAGAAGCTCTGGATCGAGCGGGCATCCCTATACCAGGCCTCGAAGCGCGTGACGGCCTCGCCACCATCAACGGATCCAACCTGCTGACTGCCATGAGTGCCCTCCACTTGTACGACATTGGCAGATGGCTGAAGCAAGCCGAAATCGCTTGCGCCATGACCCTGGAAGCGCTGATCGCCAACATGAAACCCTATGACGTTCGGCTGCACCAGAAGCGCGGTTTCCCCGGCGCGGTCAGGAGTTCGAAGGCTATCATGAAATGTATGGAGGGAAGCGATCTCCTGACCGGAAAAATGAAGACCCGCGTGCAGGATGCTTATTCTATGCGCTCTTCTCCTCAGGTCATCGGCACCGCCCATGATGCAGTTGCGTGGGCACGCCGGCAGGTCGAAACAGAGCTGAACGGAGTAGGTGACAATCCGGTATTTATCCCGGAAGATAATTTAACTCTAACCGGAGCTAACTTCCAGGGATCGCCGGTTTCATTACCTATGGACATGGTAGGCGCCGCAGTAACCATGATCAGCGTGCTCTCAGAAAGACGTATGAACCGCTTGAACAATCCAGCCTTATCCGCAGGCCTGCCCGCCTTCCTGACCAAAGGCGCAGGCATGTTCTCCGGTCTGATGCTATCGCAGTACACTGCCGATTCGCTGATAGTCGAACAACGTATCCTCTCCATGCCCGCTTCCATCCAATCCATCCCCGCCGCCGCAGACCAGGAAGATTTCGTCTCTATGGGTATGAACACCGCCATAAAAACCGGCCAGATACTTGATAATGCCTACGGAGTATTAGGCATTGAATTCATGGCCGCGGCCCAAGCGCTGAATTTCCGGGAATTCAGTCCGGGGCAGGGCGTGCAAAAAGCGCATCAAGTCATCAGAAAATATGTCGAATTCCTCGACATTGACCGGCCCCTCTACCCTGATCACACTCATATGAAGGAACTGGTAAAATCATGTGAGATACTGGAAGAGGTAGAGAAAGCAATTGGATCACTGGAATAACTATGTAATCTGATTGAAATGACATCCATATTCGCTAACAAATTGAAAAAGTCGATCATCCGACCGACTTTTCTAATTACCACTTGAGCTTGCTGTTCAGCCTATCGACATTGAGGTCTTTTCTCTGCCCCGACTGAATCACCACCCTCTGGAATGATCGGCATCACTCGTCCACCATCCTGAACCGACGATAACCGTTCCAGAGTTCGCTCCCACTTGTTTCGGTTATTATCCTCAGGATTATTCTGCAAGAGCCGCTTTAAAAGAATGCGGGCATTTTCCCATTTCCCTTCAGCCATCGCAAGCTGAACGAGATCCCACTTTATATCTGGATCCTTCGGATCGAAACTCTGTGCCCGGGCATAAGCTGCGCGCGCCGCTCCGAAATCACCCAACGCGCTCTGACAACGACCTCTAAGTACCTGGAAATTACGGTGATTACCACCGATCACCCCTTCGATCTTAACGATCTCTTCCAACACCATGCGATACTGTTTTAATTCCATCAACTGGTTAATAACCTTCCACCACTCCTGTAGCTCCTTTCCCGGGAAAATGGTCACCTGTCCTTTCTCGTCTTCCTCGATTACGAAGCCTTCCTCTTCCAAGTAATCCAGTTCATCCGCCCGCATTTGATCGCCCCATTTTTGGCGCAGGATTCTGTCGGAATGAATTTCGTTATCCTTGCGGCCTGTTGTCTGCCCTTCGTAATGTATAAGTTCAGCCCTGGGCGTATAAATGATCTTGTAACCCATCTGCTTGATCCTCAAGCAGTAATCCACGTCTTCAAAGCAGTTGATAAAACGTTCGTCGAAGCCGCCTGAATCTATAAATAGCTCCTTCGGAGTCAGCAGGCAGGCGCCTGTTACACACTTGAATTCCCTCTCTTTGTTAACTGCAGGAGCGTTGCGTGGAAACAGACGAAAGATGTGATAAGGTCCATACTGGCGGAGCCGCTTGAAGTAGCGAAACGCGACTCCGGCATGCTGAATGGTCCCATCCGGAAACAGCAGCTTCGCGCCCACTGCGCCTATATGACCCGATCGTTCCGCAACTTCAACTAAAGCATCCAGCCAACATGAGAAAGCTTCTGTATCGTTGTTCAGGAAAACCAGGTATTTTCCCAACGAAGCTTCTGCCCCTCGGTTGCATGAGGCGGCAAAAGGCCTGGGTGGATCATTGCGGATAGATTGTAGCTCACCTTGGCTGACTTTTTCTTCGAGGAACTCCCTTGTCCCGTCATCTGAAGCATTGTCAACTAAGATTATCTCGTATGCTGTTTTGGGCGGAGAGGAGGCGATGGATTCTAAGCATTTTACTGTAAAATGGAGGTTGTTCTTTACCGGAATTACGATGCTGACTGTGGGATTCATAACGCTCATGTCCTGTTCAGATGTAAAGGTCCGTATTCGTTTCGGTTGGAATTTGCCGCCTGATTGGGTAAAATGTTCCTTCAATGAGTTTGCTTTAGCTATTATTAAATCGATCTCAGTTTACCAATAGTTTAATTTTTACAGTTCTCGAAAAGATTCTCTTATCTGTCATTGCCCCATAGGGATCCCTTCGGGACGAGGAATCCCGGTTAGCCGGGATGACGAAGCAATCTCATATTGTAAGCTATTGAAATTACATTGCTTCAATCGTCACTAAGCGATCCATTTGCGATACTGACATTACCTGTTTCATCCATAACGCCGTTTATACCTTAAAAATTGCTATAACTTATCTTAGAAGACAAGAGATCATGTCTCCACTCTCAACAATAAATCCGCAACTTATCCATAAGCAATTTGAATGCCGATTCTACCGCAGAGCGGATTTCGGAATTTTCGGTTGAAATTAGTGACATTTTTCCTTAAATTGCCTCTTCCATATTTAACTTCATATCAAAGCAAAAGAAAAAGACAAGAATCTAATAATTATGAACCAGCAAATCCTGCTATGCGGCGTCGGAGGACAGGGTATTTTATTCGCAACCCGCATCCTCTCCGAAACTGCCCTGCGAAATGGTAATTCCGTCATCGGATCGGAAACTCACGGCATGAGCCAGCGCGGAGGATCGGTAACCTCACATATGAAGGTGGGCAACTACCGTGGCCCGCTGATCAAGCGAGGCAATGCCGATATAGTCTTCTGTTTTGAGCAGAATGAATTATTCGCAAATCTCACCTTCCTGAAAAGAGACGGAATCGTCTACGTGGATGCTCCCAACCTCGATTTTATCCCCGAAAAACTACGGCTATTGCTGCAGGAGAGAAACA
>CBDUWK010000084.1:0-8144 GCA_965370905.1 uncultured bacterium
GCACGCCGCCAGCGTTCGTCCTGAGCCAGGATCAAACTCTCCATTGTAGGTTTATTTGATTCTAACTATTTTGCTTTGTTGATTACTCAACGAGTTTTGTGTGGGCCGCACACGCTCAACTTATCAAAGATCAGGGCAGGTTTAAGCACACAACCTACCTAAGCAGACATTTAATATAATATAATGGTTATGACTTGTCAAGTTATTTTTAGGTATTTTTTTTAAATTTTTTTATAGAAGATTTATAGTTTCTTTTAAAAATTATGAGTGAGGTTAATTAGCCAGTGTCATTATCAATAAGTTATTTATAAATAAATATATAGCAACCCACTTCAATAGAATTATTCTTCCTGACCTGGTGGTGTTCCAGGCGTATAAACGGTATACGCAGATACCGGCTGAAAGATTTGAGGCGTTGAAGATAAATTGGTGATCACATTTATTGAGAGGCGCTGTGACCTTGCCATCCGATAGGCATCACAGAATGATCACTTCGACGTAAGACCGACTTCTGTGCAATTTGAAAAAGCATCACTGCCCTACGAAAGTCTCTTGCACGCGGGGCAAAGCCCCAGCGCTACTTACTTTTTCTCCTCTTCCTCTTCCTTGATCACCGAAACCTGGAGGGTGGTTTCGACACCGGTGTAGAGTTTAACTCGCACCTGGTAGGTGCCCAACAGTCTGATGGGTTCATCGAGGATGATTTTGCGTCGGTCAAGCTCGATGCCCTGTTCAGCCAGAAGCGCAGCAATATCCTGAGAAGTGACCGAGCCGAAGAGGCGTCCTCCTTCACCGGCTTTTTGTTTGGCGGTTACAGCAGCTTTAGAGAGGGTTTCAGCCAGCTCCTCGGCGTTTTTTATCTTATGCGCACCCTTTTTAGCGCGCAGGCGTTCGTCTTCCTGGAGGATTCTTTTGAATTTTGGAGTGGACGGATAGACTAAGCCATTGGGCAGCAGAAAATTTCGAGCGTATCCATCTTTTACCTCAATTTCCGCTCCACTCTTGCCCAGGGGTTCGTAATTTTGTCGCAGTATAACTTTCATGGTTCTATTTCCGGTTATATCGATCTGAGATTGTTTGGTTATCCTGTCTGACCGGGGATTCCTCATCCCACTCCGAAAGAATATAGCGGTGGGATGACTTAAATCTTAGATATTTATTGTGGCATCTGCTGAACGAAGGGCAGTAATGCCAGGTGGCGGGCCCGTTTGATAGCCTTCACCAGTTGCTTCTGATGTCGAGAGCAGGTTCCGGAGATACGCCGGGGGATAATCTTCCCGCGTTCGGTGGTGAAACGTGCCAGTTTCTTCTCATCACGGTAATCAATGAAGATGGTTCCGCTTTCGCAGAAACGACAGATGCGTTTCCTCAACCCCATCAATCCCATTCTATTCATTCTATGGCTCTGCATTCTTCGGTTTTGCATACTCTAATTCCTCAAATTACAACTCAGTATTTTCGAGATCCTCTTTACCATCCGCAATATCTTGAAACGCCGAACTCGATGCAGTTGACACATTCGAGATAACTTCAGCAGACGATTCTACCGCTTCAGATGTTTCCGAAACCAAATCTTTTTTCTTATTCAGAAATTGTATTCTGCGCGATTTCACCTCAATGATGCTGCGGTTGAATCCCTCTTCGGTTTTAAAAGAACGGCTCTGCAGTTCACCCTCGACCAGTACGGCACAACCCTTTTTCAGGTTCTGATGGCAGCTTTCGGCGAGTTTGTACCAAGCCACTACCCCAATAATACAGACATCCTCTTTCCACTGCCCGTTATTGTCTCTGAATTTGCGATTAGAGGCGATAGAGAAATTCGCCACTGGTACTCCCCCGGTAGTGGTATGTCTGAAGGAGGGGTCTTTAAGCAGGTTGCCAGCGATTATCACATTATTGACGTCGGGCATCCTCAAATCAGCCATGGTTCAACACTCCTTCTGGGCTAGCCATCAATTTCCCATCCAGGCGCTTTCACTATCTATTCATCGGTATCAAGGATTTCATCATCATCCTTGATAGGATCTTTTTCTTCCTCTATATGTTCCAACTTTTCTTGTACCAGGATGGCGTCAGCTGCTTCACGTACTTTTTCTGCGCTGTACATGGCTTCGCGAGCGAGTCGCTCCGACTCCAGTTTCATAAGTTTTAAGGTTTTCTGATCACGCAGCAACAACAGATAACGCACCACCTGGGATGACAGTTTAAGGTAATGTTCAATCTGAGGGATTACGTCCTGTTTAGCAGTGAATTGGGTCATCAGATAATGACCATACTGGCTCTCTTTAATGGGATATGCCAGTTTTTTCTTACCCCACTTCTCCATGTTTACAATTTCGACGCCTTGCGCTTTGATGAATTCGATGAATTTGGCAATAACATCCTCCTGCACTTCAGGGGAAAGTTGCGCGTCGATTATAATGGTTAACTCGTATGTCCTCATTTTTTTCCCTTCGGCCTAACGCCCCGTCCCAGTTGTCCGGGACGGAGAGGGTTTGATTTAGATGTATTTATTATTTGCGCTTATGCTTCTATTTGGTGGACATTATAGTAAGGGTGCAATAACCAGGGAAACGACGGCCATCAACTTGATCAAGATGTTCAAGCTGGGGCCGGCTGTGTCCTTGAAGGGATCGCCTACAGTATCGCCCACAACGGCAGCCTTATGGGCATCTGATCCTTTGCCGCCATGCGCGCCCGCTTCTATATGCTTTTTAGCGTTATCCCAGGCTCCACCAGCGTTAGCCATGAAGATGGCCATCAAAACACCGCATACGGTTACGCCTACGAGCAGTCCACCCAAAGCTTCAGGACCGAAAATAAAGCCGACGATGGGCGGAGCCAAGACGGCCAGAAGACCTGGCGCCACCATTTGTTTTATCGCGGCTGCGGTTGAGATGTCAACGCATTTGGCATACTCAGCTTTGCCTCGGCTGGCGTCGATGATTTTCCTGTCTTCATCGGTCCATTCTTCCTTTCCACGAACTTTCATGACCGCAAGGGCTGCTTTCAGTTCCGGGATATCAGCAAATTGACGGCGCACCTCGATGATCATTTCCTTAGCAGCACTTCCCACTGCTTTCATTGCGAAGGAGCTGAACAGGAAGGGGAGCATACCACCTACAAACATTCCAGCCATTACAATCGGGTTTAAGATGTCCAGGTTGAACCCGTCGGCTCCAGCTTTCGCCTTAATAACAGTGGTGAAAGCGGCGAACAGAGCCAGCGCGGTTAGCGCTGCCGATCCGATTGCGAAGCCTTTTCCGATAGCTGCGGTGGTATTTCCCACTGCATCCAATTGGTCGGTACGTTCACGAACCTCTGAGGGAAGCTCGCTCATTTCCGCAATACCACCAGCGTTGTCAGCCACGGGACCATAAGCATCCACAGCGAGCTGAATCCCAGTCGTGGAGAGCATACCCAGTGCCGCAATTGCGATACCGTAAAGGTTTGCCTGCCAGTGGGCTAAAACAATTGCGCCTGCGAGAACCAAGAGGGGGAAACCGGTAGAGCGCATACCTGTCGCCAGGCCTGAAATGATATTGGTAGCCGGTCCCGTAAGTGACTGTTCAGCGATATTATGGACAGGTTTTTTATTTTCTGCGGTATAGAATTCAGTGATTATTCCGATTAACGTGCCTGCAATTAATCCGATAATGGTGGCGAAGAAAATCCCGTTGGCGGTCACGATGGCATCAGGGAGAATAACATCATGCTTGACCATCCCATGGATAACAAAATAACTTACAATAACCATGAGAATAGCTGCGCCAAAGGTACCGGTATTCAGGGCATTCTGGGGATTTCCGCCTTCTTTGGTCCGAACGAAGAACGTTCCAATGATACTCACGATGATGCCAATACTGGCGATAACGATAGGCAGAAATACTAAGCTCAAGGCACCTTCTTGCTCGCTTCCGCCGAACATGCCCCACCAGGAAGCGCCGATAATCATGGCGCCAATTATGGAACCGACAAAACTCTCGAACAGGTCGGCTCCCATACCGGCGACGTCGCCGACATTGTCGCCCACGTTATCTGCGATGGTCGCGGGATTACGGGGATCATCTTCGGGAATACCAGCTTCAACTTTTCCGACGAGATCTGCGCCGACGTCGGCAGCTTTAGTATAAATTCCGCCTCCTACACGAGCAAATAATGCAATTGAGGAAGCGCCCAGCGAGAAACCTGAAAGTACCTGCAGCGTTCTCTTCAAAACAAGTTCTTCAGCCCAGCCTCCAATGCCACTGGAAAAATATAGTAGAAGGAGCAGGCTGATGCCTAAAACACCCAACCCAACCACGCTCATTCCCATAACGGTACCGCCCGAAAAAGCAACTCCCAGAGCTTTATTCAAACTATCTCTGGCGCCGTGAGCGGTTCTGATGTTGGCTAAGGTCGCCACTTTCATCCCGAAGAAACCTGCGAGACCACTGCAGAATGCCCCAACTACGAAGGAGAGAGCAATCCAGGGTGAAGATGTGGCGCTGTTCATATTAGCTAAACCTAATATTATTGCCACTACAACGACAAAAAGCGCAAGTACGCGATATTCCCTGCCGAGGAAAGCCATCGCACCATCCTGAATATACTTGCCAATTTCCTGCATATATTCGGTGCCAGCGTCCTGGGATTTTACCCATCTCGCTTTAAATAATGCAAATATTAATGCCACTACACCAAGAACAATAGGTATTATCAACATCTGGTTCATTTTTCTCAAGCCTCCATGCCCGCTAAATTATTGCATTGTGGGCAATTTGTTTTATCTGGTGATTTATGTTAATCCGAATCGGATGAAATGTCAATGTCAGATCCGTTCAGAAGCCAATTTCTATTATATTTATTCATGGCAGTCGTTACTCCTTCGTTAATGATACAATCGAGAGCATCTGCACTGACTGCCAGCAGTTTCTCCAGATCAGGAATGAGATCATCCGGAATTTTAGAGAGAACGTAGTTTTTAAGCGAACCAGGCCAGCCTTGGGTAAAGATTCCCAGCCGTACCCTCGGTATTTCTTCGGTTTGCTGATGGAGGATTACCGATTCGAGACCTTTATGACCGCCTGAGGAGCCGACTTTTCGAATTCTTAGATGCCCCAGCGGCAGGGCTACGTCATCGCAAACGACTAAAGTACTCTCCGGAGGAATTTTCTTATACCTGGCGATTTCCGCGATGGGTACACCGGAGAGATTCATAAAGGGAGTTGGCTTCAAGAAAGTGATAACACCGCGATACGAACGGTATTCGAGGTAGGTGTAATCTCCTCGCCCGGGCTTGAAGGTGAGACCATAACGGCTGGCCCAGACATCTAAAGCCATATACCCCAGATTGTGCCAGGTCCTTTGGTATTTCGGTCCAGGATTGCCAAGACCTGCCAGCAATAAAACCGGGGCTTCATCCACCATCTATATCAGAGAATAACTTGAATCCTATTTGTCGCTCTTTTCTCCTTCAGCCTCTTCCTCTTCGCCTTCAGCTTCTTCGCCTTCAGCTTCTTCGCCCTCTTCACCCTCTTCTTCTACCTCTTCGACAACTTCTATCTCAACTCTCGGGACTGCCACCGAGACCACCGTATTCTCAGGATCATCGAGGATACGAACATTCTCGACCTCAATGTCGCTTACGTGAAGCGAATCCCCGATAGCAAGTTCCGATATGTCGAGTACGAATTTATCCGGGATATGTTTGGGCAGACATTCCACATTAATTTCGTGTATAACATGCTGCAGAACACCACCCTGGGTACGCACCCCATATGGAGAGCCTTCCAATTCCACTGACACTTGAACCGTCATTTTCTGGCCGCGCACAATTCCCATCAGATCGATGTGGAGGATAGACCCGGTAATGGGATCTAACTGCAAATCGCGCACCACACACTCGTAATCCGATCCATCGTCCAGCTTTAAGCGAATAATGCTGGGCTTTTGCTTGAGTATTAGCTGGAGTTCGTGATCATCAATCTGTATGGGTTGATTGACTTTTTCTCCGAGATAAAAGACTCCGGGTAGCGATCCCTGAGCACGCAGCTTATGTGCGGAACCTTTTCCAGCTTCTGTTCTTACTTTGCCATTCAGTACAATATCATCCATTTCGATTCTAAGCCTTACCGTTGATTGACGAAGAGGGAGCTGATAGACTCCTCATTGAATATGCGCCGCATCGATTCACCAATAATTCTCGATGCGGTGATTACTTTAAATTTCTTGCTTTTTACGTTAGGTCGCATAGGTATAGTATCGGTGACTATAATTTCACCGATAGGCGATTGGTCGATTTTCTCGATGGCGTTACCTGAGAACACTCCGTGAGTGCAGCAGGCATAAATGTCCTTTGCCCCCATTTTCTTCACCACCTCGGCGGCTTGAGTGAGAGAACCTCCGGTATCAACAAGATCATCCACTATGAGGACATTTTTACTTTCGACGTCACCAATAAGGTTCATCACCTCAGATACGTTCTGTTTGGGGCGGCGCTTATCGATGACTGCGAGGGATCCGTTGAGAAATGCAGAATATGCTCTGGCGGTTTTCATGGAACCCAAATCCGGTGAGACAACAACCAGGTCTTTTATATCCTTTGAGTGGTAGAAATCCATGAAAATCGCGGAAGCGTAAAGATGGTCGAAAGGTATATTGAAAAAACCTTGAATCTGACCTGCGTGCAGGTCCATAGTTAAAACGCGATCAGCGCCCGCAGCGGCGAGAAGATCAGCGACCAACTTGGCAGTAATGGCAACGCGGGGTCTGTCCTTGCGATCCTGGCGGGCATAGCCGAAATAGGGAATAACGGCGGTGATCCGCTTTGCCGAAGCACGTTTGGCTGCATCGAGCATAATGAGCAGCTCCATCAGGTGCTCCGCCGGTGGTTGTGTGGACTGCACCAGAAAAACATCGCAACCTCTGATGTTCTCATTATACTTGAAATAGATCTCGCCATCAGAAAATTGCTTAAGCTCGCTATCGCCAATACTGGAATTGAGATATTGGGCTATTTTTGCAGCCAGATCAGTATTTGAAGAACCAGTAAAAATCTTCACGGTCGGAGCATCGATTTAAAATCAAGTTGGTGTAAATTCAGACTGAAGGGAACTTTAATCAGTACCGAAAACAAATTGCTGGGGCGAGAGGACTCGAACCTCTGTATCCGGGGACCAAAACCCCGTGCCTTACCACTTGGCGACGCCCCATTATTGTGCATGGGGGTCAGGAGAATCCTGCAATTCGGGTTTTGCCAGCACCCGCTCGTATTTCTGGAGAATTAAAGACTCAATTTCCTGGCGGAATTCGTTATTTATTGGGTGTGCAATATCTTTATATGTACCGTTGGCCAATCTCCTGCTCGGCATACAAACAAACAGCCCCTTATTCCCTCGAATAACTTTAAGTCCGCGCACCACAAAAACATCATCAAAGGTGATGTTAATGAAGGCCTTAAGCTTTTCTTCATCGCGTAAACTAATGTTGATCTCTGTCAATTCCATACAATCCTCCGGTGAGGGGTCAAAATCGGCGAAAGTCGAGAACCCATATTGAGTACTCAATAAAATAAAAAAATATACCCCTCTACTCTTATGCTTTTTAAAGCCTCCTCAGCTTTAGTTGCGGAATCAAAAACTCCGAAAACCGCCGAGCCACTACCCGATAGCGAAGAGTAATAAGCGCCACATGTCAATAAGTTTTGTTGGAGCTCTTTAATTAAAGGATAACGGTCGAAAACCAACGATTCGAAATCGTTCTTAAAAGCTTCCTGCATGCAGACTTGCCGAAAACTTTCCCGCAATGAACCATGAAAGATAATATTTTCTTTTTTCGAAGTCAAGTGATAATTATCTATGTTTTTATAAGCCCATTCCGTAGAAATTTTAACATCTGGGCAAATGAGAATTATGGGGTCGGTAATGAGGGGATTTATGGGCTTTAGCACTTCACCTCTGCCAGTGGCAATACAGCATTGGCTATGCAGGAAAAAGGGGACGTCAGACCCGAGTTTCACTGCTAATTTCATCAGCTCTGATTTCTTCAGCCCGGTATTCCAAAACCTGTTTAAAGCCAGTAGTACTGCTGCTGCATCGGAAGATCCTCCACCTAAACCGGCACCGGCAGGAACAACCTTATTTAGTTCGATTCTTGCGCCCAGT
>CBDUWK010000085.1:0-7985 GCA_965370905.1 uncultured bacterium
AGGATAATTGGACGGTAGATCCTTTTTCCGGTGAGCTTAGCGATGGATATGTCCATGGCAGGGGCACTCTCGACGATAAGGGAATGTTGGCAGTGAATGCGATGGCACTGGCACTGCTGAAACGTCTAAATGCTCCCTTACGGCGTGATATAATTTTTCTGGCTACTGCAGATGAAGAAGCAGGCGGCCAATTCGGTGCAGGCTGGATGCTGGAGAGGTATCGAGATAGACTTGACGCAGCCTTTGCGCTAAACGAAGGTGGACGAATAATTTTAAGAGATGATAAACCTCTGTATATTGCCATCCAGACGGAGGAAAAGGCAGCATATAACATTAAATTGATAGCCTACGGTTCTACCAGCCACGCATCAGTACCAAGGTTGGACAATGCCATCCATGCACTCGCCAAGGCTCTGGACAGAATGTACAGATATCGGGCACCGCGTATGTTAGATCCGGTAACCAGTATTTTCTTCGAAGGGTTAGCGCCGGTTGAGCCTGCGATCAGATTGGTAGATGGAGAGATAGTCACGGAAGATCCGCTCTACTTGTCTCTCATTACCAACACCATCTCCCCGACGCTGATCCAGGGAGGTATCAAATCTAATGTGCATCCCCCCACGGCTGAGGTAAACCTCAACTGCCGTCTGCTGCCAGGGCAGAATGTCGATTCGTTTGTAGATAGCCTCAGAAACTGGATTGCGCCGGGTCCATTCGAATTCGAATACAGATCGCGTCCCTCGCCGCCGGAACCTTCTCCGCAAAACGGGATAGGTTTTATCCTGCTCGAGCAGATATGCAATGAGATGTTTCCTGGAACACCGGTATTGCCCTATCTCTCCCCCGGTATGTCCGACGCCACACGTTTGCGTCATGAAGGCATTCCCACTTACGGCCTACTTCCCTTCCCACTTGAGGAGGATGAGGTGTGGCGCATGCACGGAGCGGACGAGCGCGTTTCAGTCGCAGCGTTGATGGTGGGAATGAAGCTGGTTTACAGGTTGGTGGAACTGGCAGGAAGATAGCATTTATAGTGATGCTTGAAAGTAATTTCCGATGTTTGGGAATTTAAAAACAGGTTCGCCGTCATTCACGCAAATCCCGGTCTATCGGGATGCGTCGGGAATCTGACGGCTTGTTAGACTCCGGACAAGCCGGAGTGACAAGCCTTGCCATTTGGAAATTACTTCTGCAAACCGGTATAACTTATGATAGACCATTTGTTACAAAAAATCCCGACCCATGCGAGCCGGGATCAGGTGCAAATTGTAGAAAGTTATTCTTCGATAACTTTTACATCCTTAGCGAAGTTGCCTTTCGGGCCTTCTGCGATCTCAAATTCGACGCGTTGCTCCTCGTACAGTTCATTACGGGAACCGGCACCGGTTACTTCGTTGGCGTGAACAAAAATGTCTTCTTCGCTGTCATCGACTTTAATGAAGCCGAAGCCCTTGCGGGGATTGAACCATTTTACCGTACCTTGTGGCATTTGTAACTCCGATTTTTCTTTCGATTTACTGCAGTTCTACCAGATGCCAAGGTACTTTTAAAAGGTTTGATTCTAAAAGCGCTTTGACAAACTGATTCTTAAATAATAAAGTCAATCTGGTTGAATTTACCAGGAAACTAAATAAATTAGTTGGCTTTCAATATTTTTGCGGAGAGGGCGGGATTCGAACCCGCGGTGAAGCTTTTACCCCACGCTCGCTTAGCAGGCGAGTGCCTTCAGCCAACTCGGCCACCTCTCCCAATATAATTAGATAAAGGCATATGAGCTCTAACATGAGCTTTCAATATAGATGTCTCATATGTTTTTTGCGGAGGACGAGGGATTCGAACCCCCAAGGCCCGAAAGGGCCGGCGGCTTTCAAGGCCGCTGCCTTACCGTTAGGACTAGTCCTCCGGCAGAACATTTCGACATAATAACAGTATAAGAGACATTGTTTGAGAAATAAAACTTAAATATACACAATCTATGATAAAAAGTCAAGACTTTTCAAGTATCGAAATTAGATGAAGATAATATACCGCTACTTGACCCTGGAATTCATTCCTCCTTTCTTTTTTGCATTCTGGTTGATCACATTGATCATCCTCATGAACCTTGTCGTGCAGATGTTAGGCAGAATCGCCGGCAAAGGTTTGGATCCCTACGTAGTGATGGAATTCTTTTTTTTGAATCTCGCCTGGATTGTGGCTTTAGCTGTACCGATGGCCGTTCTGGTGGCCACACTGACAGCTTTCGGACGACTTTCCTCTGAAAATGAAATCACGGCGTTAAAAGCAGCCGGCATCAGTCTTTGGCAGCTCATTATCCCTTTTTTCCTGGTGGCTGCTATACTGAGCTACCTGCTCGTTGAATTCAATAATCGCGTTCTGCCAGAATTCAACCACCGAACCAGGGTTCTTTCCGGTGATATACACCGAAAAAAACCCACCCTTGCGTTGGAAGAGGGCATGTTCATATTTGACCTGCCAAAGTACGTTCTCTGGGCACAACAGATCGATCAAAAAGAATCGCACCTCCGCAAAGTTGTAATTTATGACAATGGCGATCCCAGACATCCCACAACAGTCTCTGCAGAAGAGGGCTATCTTAAGTTCGTAAGAGATGATGAGGCTTTTCATCTGCAGCTTTATGACGGCGAAGCTCATCGTCGAGACACTCGTGATCCTGGTTATTACCAACGCACTACCTTCGAAAGTTCACTCGTACGAATTTCTGCACCTAACATGGTATTCGAACGACAGGAAAGCGGTTACAGATCGGATCGTGAACTATCCGCGCCTGCTATGTGGGCTAAGGTGCAAGAGATGAAAAAAGATCCGGTTAAAAACCGCCGCAAGATCAACTCGTTTATGGTAGAGGTACACAAGAAGTACTCCATCCCCGTCGCTTGTTTGGTTTTCGTGTTGATAGGTGCGCCTCTGGGGGTTCGAGTTCATCGTGGAGGTTTAGGCGTTGCAGCAGGACTGAGTGTTGTCTTCTTTCTCGTCTACTGGGCTTTTCTGATCGGTGGAGAAGATCTCGCCGACCGCGGTATTCTGACTCCTGGTATAGCCATGTGGGCTCCAAACGTACTTCTCGGGATTATTGGCATCTACCTGGTGAGGCGAACAGTTCGTGAAATGCGCATTCTCGATTTCAGTGCGATTTTTCGGATTTTCAGGAAGAATCGGTGATCCACAGCACATTAGCATTGCCAAATAAGGTATAGATTATGATATTGATTTATAAAATGAAGGATATAGCCTCCAAGAAGCACACTATATTCGCATTTATCGCAGCATTTGTTCTAATAGTACTGCTCTGGATAAACGCGTCTAATGCGGAAGAGACGGAACCCATTTCTTTCGCACAGGTGGAGGCGCTTAAAGACCAGGCACAATCTGAGGACGCCGAAATATTAAGCCCTGAAAACTTCAGCGCTGGACTGAAAGCCTTTCAGAGAGCTAAACAGGACTCCGCCACAGGCAAATCTACCGAACGCGTTCAGCACCAACTCGGCCAAGCGCTAAAACTCTTTGAACAAGCTGTTCTTACTGTAAATGAAATCAGGACAGCCTTCCCCGACCTGTTGTCAGCATATAATAGCTCAATCGAAGCCGGTGCGAATGTACGGGCTCCGAAAACTCAGGCGAAAGCCGAGAAACTCTTTGATAAAATCCTAAAAAACGTTGAAAATGGAAAAATTGCAGAGGCTGAAGAGAGAGTTAAAGAAACGACCGAATTATTCCGTCAAGCCGAATTGGAAGCCATTCAGTTGGAAATGTTAAAACCTGCATATGATCTTCTGGAAAAAGCAGAGGCTGAGAATTGCCCAAAATATGTTCCCGGGATGTTCGCGGAGGCACAGAAAACAATAGCCAAAGTGGAAGAATACATCGAAAATAATAGATACGATCGGGAAACTTCCGCTGAGATGGCGCAAGAGGCTAAGGAATCTCTAATCCACACGATTTACGTCAGCGAATGGATCTCCCAGTTGCGCGATAAACCTTCCTCATGGGAAGATCTAATTCAACAATTCGAATGGTACATCGAAGACGTCAGCTCCTCATTATACTTGAGACCCAATTTCAATCGAAATTTAAGTCTGGCAGTGGAAGCAATATTAACTGCGATCCGCAGCTTGCAGGATGATCGTCGGCATCTGCAGGAAGAATTGGTGGCAAGAGATGAAACCATAGGTCGATTGGAAGCAGAAATAGCTACACTGAGAGGGCAGAGTGGCAAATATATAGCCGAACTTGAACAGAAGAGACGTCAAATTATCGATAAGCAACGCTTTGAGGAAAAGATCAGCCGCGTTACTTCCGTACTTACTGAAGAAGAGGGAGTGATTATTCGGTCATCCTCAGGAGAGAAAGATCAAATAATCATCCGCCTTACAAGTCTTAATTTTAAATCGGGGTCTGCTGAATTGCGTCCGGAAAACTTCGCCCTGCTTACCAGGGTCCAACAAGTTATCCGCGAATTCCCAGAGCGTAACATAGAAGTGCAGGGGCACACTGATGCGAAGGGTGATGAGAGGAATAATATATCACTTTCGAAAAAAAGAGCTCAAGCAGTTCTAAACTACCTCTTGTTAAACATGAATCTACCTGAAGAGCGGATCACTGCAAATGGCTATGGTGAGAGCAGACCCATTGCAAATAACGAAACCGCGTTAGGACGAACTCTTAATCGCAGGATTGAAATTATTCTCGAATAATATCTCGATTAAATTTTGACCTGTTTCAGTTAATGACATATATGAGAATAAGTGAGATGAACAATTCTTACAGCCCCCCCGAAGGGATAGAGTTTTACGACCAAATACTCGCAGATTACGACCGCATGATAGACTGGGAATCCCGGCTCGATCAAGAAAGTCCATTCCTGGAACAAGTCGTTGCTGAAAACCATGTCAAAAGTATCCTCGACGTGGCTTGTGGCACCGGTCGTCACTGTTTTCATTTTGAGACACTGGGCGTAGAAACCATTGTCGGCGTCGATCCGTCATCTAAGTTGCTCGGTGTAGCAAAAGCACGCGCTGCAGCCACGAGCAGCGAGACTAAATTTATCGAGGCATCCTTCACCAACGTTACAGATAAGATCCAAGGACCTTTTGATATGGTCAGTACGCTCGGCAATTCAATCTCTCACCTGCTTACCTTGGATGATCTTAATAGTTGCCTGAAAAATTTCCACAAATTATGTTCCCCTGGCGGCATAATTTTGATCCAGCTTTTAAATTGGGGAGCACGCCTCGCAAAGAATGAACGCTTCTTTAAGCCTCGCGCACACCCCACTCCGAAGGGTGAAAAACTATTCTTCAGATTCTTCGACTTCCAGGAAGAATTAGTCACCATGAATTTAGTGATCTTCGAATCCAGTGAATCTAAAGCAGGATCCTGGTCATATAGAATAATATCTACGACTTTGTACCCTTGGCGCAAAGAGGTAATAAGCAGGGTAGTAAAGGACAGTGGATTTGTCATCGAACAGGAATTTGGAGGTACCAACTTATCCGCCTATAATCCAGTTGATTCACACGACTATATACTTATTGCGAGGAGTGCTTAGAGTTATGCTTGAAAGTAATTTCCGATGTCTGGGAATTTAAAAGAATGTTCGCTGTCATTTTCGCAAATCCCGATCTATCGGGATGCGTCGGGAGCGAAGCCCCCCTTTGGGGGAATCTGACGGCTTGTTAGACTCCGGACAAGCCGGAGTGACAAGCCCTGGCATTTGGAAATTACTTCTGCAAACCGGCATATCAAAAAAAAACACCCGCAGCGGCGGGTGTTTTTAGTTCTGCTATATGTGCTCGACCTATTTCAGCAAGAAGGCTTTTTTGGTGTGAACGAATCCTCCGGCTTTCATCTGCACGAGGTACAAACCTGAAGCGATGGTGGGAGCATCCCACACGATATTGTGATACCCTGCTGTCAATTTTTTATCAATAAGTGTGGTCACCCGGCTGCCGAGGATATTATAGACATCGATCTGCACATGCGATGCTTCCGGCAGACCGAACTGGAGTTGAGTGGTTGGATTGAACGGATTGGGGAAGGGTGGATCCAGGAAGTAAATCTCGGGAATTGTCACCGTAGTTATGGCGCCCTCTTCCCAGCCGGTGAGTTCCCACCCAATCATATCCGGCGACAAATTGTCGCTTCCACCTGCGCCGCTTTTTTCGAAGGGAAATCCATCCTGATGGATGATTGTCCCGATTCGATTGTCTCCTGTATGAACCATATACATATAAATCCCTGCCGGCGCGCCAGGTGGTATAGATTGGCTTAACTGGCGTGAAATGCTGCCACCTACTGGCATAGTTAAACCAGTTCTCGAAAGCAAAGGTCCATAAACTGAACCGTTGGGAAGCACCAGGTCAAACCATAAGTCGTATCCCACCGGATTCTGGATGTTATTCTCAATACCAATCTGGAAGGAGAAGGACCCGCCGTTAGCGGGGAGGATTACAGGGGGGTCATCTGGAATAACACTAACTGTTAAGGCCTGGGTTTCGCCCAGCCTGAGGGTCATGAAGTCGGGGAATTGAACGCCGTAAATAATCGGATCGTCCATATCAGGAATATTGTATTGTGTCATTGAATTCGAGTAGAAGGTTCCCGGCACAGGATTAGCCGCGTGGAACGCTCTGAGGTAACATAAACCACCTCCATTCGGAGCGCTTCCGGGAAGAACGAAAGTACCTGTAGATGGAGCGCCTCCGGTAATACCAACTTGACACGACCCTATTAGCACATCGTCATCTGTTGGCATTCCGTTTTCGGATGGTTCATCCATACCATCACCCTCAGAATCCCAGATCAAATGTACTACGGATCCAATAGACAGTGGTTGACCGTTTTCATCGGCCACAACGCCGAAGAATCCAGATGCGTAGTTCGTAGCTGTCACCATGTAGGGCGGTGCACACAAACCAATCGATACTGCCGTCAAAAGAATTATTACAAATGCTACCATTTTCATTTCGAACTCTCTTTCGCATTGTTTCGCTTTAAGAGATCGCTCTTAGTTGGCATGGGGGGTTTACTCAGATGTTCGAAGACATCAATCTGAGGGTAAACCACTGGTAAAGTCCGGAAATCCAGTACTGCGGGATTCGGCTGAGGATAGGTTGCCCATTCAAAACCGGTGTGACCTGGTGCGACGTACAACCAGTAACCCTTAATGGGTTCAAACATATTTATGCTGCCCTGCCATTGATCGCTGCCGTCTTTCCAGGCATATGAATATGAGCCTGATCCGGGGTCGTAGCTCATGATCAAATCGGATAAAAACAGGTATAATCCCCCGGTAAATCCATCGAGCCCGGAGGTTACAACAGGCGCAGCCACCGCCCACACGGACCCAACCGCATTATATCCTTCAACCATTTGACCCATGTCATACCAAGGTTCTTCAATTACGCTGCCAGAAGCGACAATCGTCTGTGTGGCGGGATGATCCGGTTGCACATAAATCCAGTAACTCTCCGCCTCTGACAACTGGGTAAAATCCCCCTCCCAACTGTTTGAGCTCGAATTATACCAGGCAACCTGAAACTGCCCACTGCCAGCGTTCCAGCGCATGATCTGATCTGATTGTTCCGGTGTACTCGCGCCCGTTAATTGATCGTTCAAAACGGAATCCAGCGATTTATCTTCCGGAAGGAGTGGGAAGGATATCTGCGTAAACCCCGGATGCACGTCGAATTTCCAGTAACCTACCGTATTAGACGGCCCTGATTCGAGCGCGTAGCTCGACCCAGGGAAGAGTAATAAACCTGCTATGACGGCTGTCGAAAGAACTCTGCAGAGCATGGTTTCTCCGATTTTAAGAGACACTCCCCCAATTTACATCTCTAACAATATAATATGTTTTTTTTCAAAAAGCAAGTAAAAAGATCCTTCTGATAGCTTTTAGTGCCTTAATAAAATAATTACGCATAAGAGCGGTAAAATTTTCTCTGTGAATCAGTCACTTCACC
>CBDUWK010000086.1:0-7970 GCA_965370905.1 uncultured bacterium
AATTATTGGGCGGGATCATAGAGAGCTAAATCTCTAAAAAGAAACGAAGGAGCAGCCTACGCCTAAGAAAGCCGCGACCAGAAAAAAAGAGAGCCGCAAACTTGCTTTAGATATCGCCAGACTGGCCTGGGAGAAAAAGGGTGAGGACGCAGTCGTTCTGGACATCACCGACCTGGCTGAATTTACCGATTATTTTGTTCTCCTCTCTGCAGATATAGATTTACATTTAAAAGCCATCGCCGAATATATAATCGATGGTCTAAGAGATCATGGAGTTAAGCCTCATCATGTTGAAGGGATGGGAGAGAGCAGTTGGATATTAATCGATTACGTTGACGTCGTGGTGCATTTAATGCTGCCTGACGTCCGTCATTTTTATGAATTGGAAGCCCTCTGGGGTGAAGCCAAAATAGTACCTCAGAAATTTGATAACCAAGATAAAGCAGAGTAAAAAGGGAAGGTTATTACTTTCCCTACCTTACCAACCATCAATCCTCTTATCTGAATTACTTATCCAATCGTGAATCTAAGCAGTGTATTATTAGGGATTTTGCGCAAATCTCTGGAGGATCTGAAATTTCCTCAAGTTTCTCTTAATATTGAGAGCCCACCTGATCCTGAAATGGGTGATTGTTCCTGCATTGCAGCTCTTCTCATTGGCAAAAAGCTGAAGCGACCACCTCGTGAAATTGCCGCAGAAATCAAAGCAAATCTAACGCTTGAAGATACTTTAGTTAAGAGTGTCGAAATTGCCGGTCCCGGATATCTCAATTTCTTCTGGAGAGATGAAGCGTGGATTACCTTATTGCAAAGTATACTCGAAGCGGGTACTGATTACGGTGGTTCAACTCTGGGTGCGGGAGAGAAGCGCCTATTTGAATTCGTCTCTGCCAATCCCACCGGTCCCATGAATGTGGTGAGCGCCCGCGCTGCCGCTCTGGGTGATTCGATGGTCAGACTACAACGGAAAATTGGTTTTAGCGTTGATAGTGAATATTACGTAAACGACTCGGGGCGTCAGATAAAATTACTGGGTGAATCGGTCAAAGCCAGAGCAATGGAATTATCAGGATCAAGCGGGAAAGAGGTCGCGATTCCGGATGGTGGTTATCACGGAGCTTATATAATCGATATAGCAAAGGAAGCTCTTTCGGAATATTCTGAAGGAACGATTGCTGCCGTTTCAGACGATGAGATTGGGCGCTGGGCTGCCGGTCAAATAGTCGCCAAACAAAAAAGTACGTTGTTAGAATACGGCATTGAATACAATCGCTGGTTCCGCGAAAGCGAGCTTTACACCGGAAATAGACACCTTGATGCTTTAAACAGGTTGGATGATGCCGGCCATATATACGAGAAAGACGGTGCGAAATACTTACGCACCACTGATTTCGGTGATGACGAAGATCGGGTGGTGATCACCTCCGATGGACGACCGACATACTTTCTGCCGGATATCGCTTATCACCTTGACAAATCGGAAAGGGGTTATGGTCAAGCGATAGATCTGTTAGGTCCTGACCACCATGGACACGGCAAACGCATGCAGGCGGCGATGCGCCTTCTGGGATTACCCAGTAATTTCCTTAAAATAATAATTGTACAGCAAGTCAATCTCCTGCGCGGCGGCAAGCAAGTTAAAATGTCCAAGAGAACCGGCGAAATAATTACCATGGATGAGTTGTTGGATGAAGTAGGAACCGATGCGGCCAAACAGATCTTTTTATCCCGAAAATGGTCTTCGCATCTCGATTTTGACATCGAAGTGGCTAAGGATCGTTCCGAAAAAAGTCCTGTTTTTTACCTACAGTACGCCCACGCCAGAATATGTTCGATTTTCAGAAAGGCTGGCAAACGGAACAAAGCAACTATGGCGGATCTACAGGAATTAACTGCTTCCGAAGAACGCAATCTTTTACGAAAGCTATCTTCTTTCCCCGATATAATTGTGAATGCTGCTCTGCAATTAGCTCCGCATCGTCTTAATACCTATTTAGGCGATTTGGCAACCGCTTTTCATCATTTTTATCACGAACAGAGAGTAATCTCAGATAATGAAAGTTTAACCAGAGCGCGTTTAGCCCTATGTGAAGCTGTACAATTAGTCTTGCGGGAAGGACTTAGGTTAATGGGAATGAGTGCCCCGGAAAAAATGTAGGAGGGATAATGAGTGTACTGGTAGTTGGTTCAGCAGCCCTGGATTCTGTTAAAACACCTTATGGTGAGGTCACCGACGCGTTGGGAGGTTCTGCTTTTTACTTCGCTGCGTCCGCGAGCTACTTCAGCCCGGTAAAGATCGTCGCGGTGGTGGGTGAAGACTTTCCCCTGGAAAAATTAGATTTTTTAAAGGAGAGAGACGTCGATTTCACCGGATTGGAAATTGCGCCAGGCAAAACCTTCAGATGGTCAGGTGTGTACCATCAGGACATGAACCAGAGGGATACTCTGTCTACGGAGTTGAACGTTTTTGAGACTTTTTCACCGAAACTACCAGATCAATTTCGAGCCGCGCCTTACGTTTTCTTAGCCAATATTCATCCAGCGTTACAGTCAGAGGTGTTAAATCAGGTCAATTCACCTCGCTTCGTGATGTTGGATACCATGAATTTGTGGATCGATACTGACCTGGATGGATTAAAACAGGTTATGGCCAGGTGCGACGCGGTGATTCTCAACGATCAGGAGGCAAAGCAAATAACTGGAGAAAGCAACCTGATCAAAGCTGCCCAAAAAGTGACCTCATTAGGACCCAAAACCATTATCGTGAAAAAAGGTGAGCATGGCGCATTTATCGTGTCTGATGATGATTTCTTCGCTCTACCGGCCTATCCGCTTGAAAGTCTATTCGATCCTACGGGAGCAGGCGATTCATTTGCTGGAGGGATAATGGGATTTTTAGCCCAACAGGACAATCTCGATAAAGAAACTCTACGAAAATCTTTAGTGTACGGCACTGTTATAGCATCATACGCAGTCGAAAAATTCTCTGTTGACCGGCTGCATGATCTTACACGAGAGGAGATTGAATCGCGTTACCGTCAAATAGCCCAGATGACCCGGTTTGAATAGTTTATAACTACCAAGCCTTCCTAAATCCTTTCTCACCTTTTGGCTTGACTTCAAATCTAAAAAGAATTAAATTTCTATTGTCTTTAATAAGTGTGAAATCGTACAAAATCCAGCAACCTAACATAGCTTGTATATGCACGTAAAAACGTTGGAATGGTTGGATGATGAGAAGAAAGTCCGCCTGATCGAACAGACGAAACTACCGGAAAAGGTTGAATATATAGTTACTGATGACTATCTGGTTATGTGCGATGCTATCCGTAGGTTAGCGGTACGTGGCGCGCCCGCTATAGGGTGTGCAGGCGCTTATGGCGTTGCCATTGGTGCGCTATCCGTGCGACAGAATGACTTCAGTGCATTCAAATCGGAAGTTCATCGTATCATGGATGAGCTACGCGCTACGCGCCCCACCGCAGTTAACCTTTTTTGGGCTATCGACCGGATGGAGAAAGTGCTCGAAGGTCAAGTGGACAGAGAGGTTACCTGCCAGGCATTAATAGACGAAGCAATAGAGATCCACAGAGAAGATGCCGGTATGTGCCGTAAAATCGGTGAACATGGAGCAACGCTGCTACAAGATGGAATGACAGTGCTCACCCACTGCAACGCTGGATCTCTCGCTACTGGAGGAATGGGTACGGCATTGGCTCCTGTTTATGTAGCGCATGAACAAGGGAAGAAAATTAAAGTTTTCGCCGATGAAACCCGTCCATTGTTACAAGGCGCCCGCCTGACATCGTGGGAGTTGCAGGAGAATGGGGTCGATGTCACTTTAATCTGCGATAACATGGCTGCAGTGGTAATGCGCAAAGGCTGGATAAATGCGGTAATAGTCGGTTCCGATCGAATCGCTTGTAATGGTGACGTGGCCAATAAGATTGGAACTTTCACAGTCGCCCTCGCGGCGAAGCACTTTGAAATTCCCTTCTACGTTGCCGCACCCACATCGACAATTGATCCAAATCTTTCATCGGGCGAACAGATTCCCATTGAAGAGCGATCCGATGAGGAGGTAGCAGGTTTTAGCGGTGTTCAGACTGCTCCTGCGGGAATCGATGTTTACAATCCTGCCTTTGACATAACGCCTAATAATATGGTCGCTGCTATCATCACCGAGCAGGGGATACACAGTCCCCCATACGATTTTTCGTATTTGAGAACATGACGAATACTTAACCATAAAATAAAAGCAATTAGATTTGAGGCTTAAATGAAGACATTAATCACAATCTTAGCACTATGTTGCTTCGTGGCTATAAGTTTTATCGGTTGCCGACACCCATCTGTGGTCGAAGCCAGCATTGCACTCAATCAGCAAAATGATGTAAATCGCGCCCAGGAGCAATTGGAGATCGCTTTAGCTGACAATCCCAATGATTTCGAAGCTCACTATATGATGGGACAGGTTTATGCCCGCAAGAAGATGTATCCTGAAATGTTGGCAGAATTCGACAAGTCACTGGCCGTAAAGACTAAGTACAAAACCAAGATCGATAGCATTAAAAACAAACACTTTTTTAATCTTTACAATGGAGCTGTTAATTATTTCAACAACAACAAACTGGATCGAGCGATTAAAGATTTAAAGATGGCTGTACTGATCACCCCGGATGATCAACAAGGATGGGCGTTGCTTGGTAAGAGTCACGTGCGCAATGAGAAGACTGCTGAAGCTATCGTCGCGCTCGAAAAGGCGACTGAATTTGATCCCAACTTTGAAGCCATTACCGACAGAATTCTGCTGTTGCAGCTTTACTATGAAGAAGACAGATTTGAGGAAGCGCTCAGCGCAGCGACCGAGGTGTTACGCTATGATGATGCCAACATAGATGCGGTGAAAATTGCTGCCTTCTGCTATAATGCCCTGGATCAGAAAGAAAAGGCCTTAGAGTACTACGAAAATCTGCTAAAAGACCAGCCAGATGATGCCGATCTGGTCTTCAATCTTGGGTTACTTTATGAGCAGATGGAGCGTTATGACGAAGCCATTCAGTTATTCGAAAGAGCCTTTGAGTTGAATCCGACCGATTTGGAAGCTATATTACATTGCGCTCAGGTCTATCTTGAGGTTAAAGAAGATAACTTGAAAGCGCTGGAATGCTACGAGAAAGCGCTCGAAATTCAACCCGATAACCCAGGCGTACTAAATAACTATGGTATAGCCCTAATTCGTGCAGGGGAACAGACAGACGACCAATCCCTCATTACGCGGGGTGCAGAAGTCATAAAACGAGCGAGCGAAATAAAAAGCGAAGGTCAATAGAATACATGTCGAGAACTGATCGCCAGATTCCCACGGACTTGGATCCCAAAAGTATCCCGCGCCATATTGCCATTATTATGGATGGTAATGGACGTTGGGCGAAACAGAGATCTCTGCCCAGGATTGCGGGGCACCGCGAAGGGATTAAATCCGTAAGAGAAATTGTCCAGGTTTGCGGTGAAGTCGGCGTTGAAGCTCTCACGCTTTACACATTTTCTGCGGAAAATTGGAGTCGTCCCCGGACGGAGGTATCGGCATTGATGCAGTTGCTTCTTGTCACCATCAACCGCGAGGTAAAAGACCTTAATCGCAACAACGTAAAGTTGAAGATTATCGGCAGGATAGCCGATCTCCCTGAAAAGCCTCGCAAAGGCATGATCGAGGCGATAGCAAAGCTTAAGGATAATACCGGTTTAACCCTGATCCTCGCGTTGTCCTATGGAGGCCGACAAGAGATTGTGGATGCTGTGATGCGGATAATCGACAATGGTGTTACCGATATTTCTGTGGATAAATTCGCTGATTACCTGTATACAGCTGACATTCCCGATCCGGAATTACTTATTCGAACTTCAGGAGAACTTCGGCTTTCCAACTTTCTCCTATGGCAGCTCGCTTACACAGAAATATTCGTTACCGACATCCTGTGGCCCGACTTTCGCAAACCTCAATTATTCGAAGCCATAAAAGCATATCAACAGCGAGAGCGTCGTTTTGGCAAAGTCAGCGAACAATTGGCATCTGATTAAAATCCGGCAGACTTGAGTTGAAGGCCAACCCTATGGTTGGTCTTTGCTCTTTTGAGGAACAATTATATCCTAAACGGGTGTAATTTTTGAATATTTATTTGGAGAAATGAGTGCTATAAGGGATAAAGCTTTGTGTGAAGCTTTCAGTAATTGTGGATGCCAATTAATCGAACGGCTCCTCCCTAAGATTGTGCTTATACCCGAGAGCTTCGATGCCATAGCTGATTTAGTTCAACTCTGCGCACAGGAGAGAATTCGGCTGTGCCTCATGGGAACCGGAAGCAGTTTCCCCGCCAATTATTCTCCTCCGGACGACACCGTTTTCGTGATGATGAACCAGATGAATCAGTTGCTTGATCTTAAGCTTCTTGATGCGGTAGTAATTGTTGAGACCGGTATATTGACAAGCCGGCTGGCTAAACTCCTGGAAGGAACTGATCTCGAGTTTCCATCTTGTTTAGCTGACTATGGAGGAACGATCGGCGGTGCAATTCTCAGCAGAGATAATTCCAGGCTCAGGCATGCTGAGATCCGGAGGAGACTTCTGGGGGTACGATTGATAGATCCGAAAGGACGTCTACTTCGCTTTGGCACTGCGTCGATAAAGAATGTAGCTGGATATGACTTCTGGTCCTTCCTTATCGGCACAGAAGGGAGATTTGGTATAATGGTAGAAGTGATATTCAACGTCGAGAAGATGCCCCCTATTGATATAACCAGCAATCTTGTGCCAAATGATGTACCTGTAGACGATCCCGGTCAGTGGATTTATGCCAACCTCTGCAAGGGATTGGACCCCGATGGAATTTTTGTTCGATGAGTCTCCGCACCTCCTTACTTTATTTGGTCATCGCCTGTCTACTGATGATCTTAATAGGGGCTTTGATTTGGCCCTTTCTCAACGTCGATGCATATCTTAGAGATTATATCCTGGGGCAGATCGATGATCTCTACGTTGGTAATGTCGACCTTAAGAACGTCACCCCCGGCTTTTTTGCTTTAAACCTCTACGGCTTCGAAATTGAAGATTCTCTTTCCTCCTACTGTCTGATAGTAGATAAAATTCACATCGGTTTCAGCCTCTTAGACTTGATAGCGAGTAAATTTGATTTCCTGAATTCCATCTCTTCCCTTATTGTAACCAAACCCGAATTGTTTGTCCGATTACCGGATGAGAAAGCTGAACCAGTTACCCAGGGATTGCCAAAATCCTCCTTGTGGGGAATAGTAGAACTGATTCCTGACTTCTGCTGGATTGACCAGGCGCGCCTCGAGAATGGTATAATACACTTGCTAACGCCCGAGGCCGATAAGTTGGGAACTCTGCAGTACTTGAGCGGCGAAATTCGTTCTGGATATCCGGGAAATTTAGATGGCGTTTTTCATTTGGGCGGTTCGAACGAAAATGCCTCAAACCTCGAAGTATCACTGTTATTGAATAGCGATGACGAAATTGTGGAGAGTGTCCTTAAGGGACAATTTATTGACCTTCAAGTTGGCGCAGACTATGGATTACCCGATTCCCTCACCGTCCAAGTGGATAATCTGGATATAGATCTAAAATTGTGGGTGGAAGGATCCGAGGACGGATTCGAGGGCACAATCGATTTAAACCGTTACGGTCTTTATAATGCAGGGGAAAAATTAGTTTGGTTCGATTCGACAAACCTGACAATTAAAGATTGGGAGCTGACTATTCCTCCCTCCAAAGGTCAGGGTTTAACAGCTCGCTGGACCATAAGAGGAGGTATTTCTGACGTCAGAAAACCGGCTTGGGACCTTGATATCGATTGTATCTCCGAGGATTGTTCACATATCCCCAAGATGGTAGGAGCAAAATCCGGAATTTCAACCTCTGGAATCCTTAATTCCAAAATCCAGATAGGTGG
>CBDUWK010000087.1:0-7955 GCA_965370905.1 uncultured bacterium
TGTCCTTTTACAATCGGATTTATGAGTCGCGGGCAGAAATCGCAGCGGTTTGTACAACGAGATGTCAGGGCTACATAGAGGGAATTGCGTATTGGATAGACGATGCTCCTATCCGGTTTCTTTCCGATACCGAATAGGCGGAAAACGTTGTAATTCGTAATCCTGCTGATGTCATCATTGCTTAAACCCTTGATTTCGGCAAGTTTGGAAGCGATATAGGGGATATAAGCCGGTTCATTTCTTTTTCCTCTATGTGGATGCGGCGTCAGGAAAGGGGAGTCGGTCTCCAACAGCACCTTATCTATTGGACTGTGTTTAACGGTGGGGAGGAGGCGACTGTTTTTGTAAGTTATATTGCCTGTATAAGAAATGAAAAATCCGAGATCAAGGACCTGCTTCAATTGGTCAATTTCTCCTGAAAAGCAATGGAAAACACCTCTCGTTCTGTCCGTCGATTCTGCCTTGATGATCTCCAGAACGTCAGTAAATGCATCTCGGCAATGCACGATAATAGGCAGATCGAGGTCGTTCGCTATCCCGATCATCCGGGCAAATACCTTACGTTGCAGGTCCCGTGGCGATCTATCGCGATAGAAATCCAGGCCGATCTCACCGATGGCGACAACTTTATCGTTTTCTGCAGCCGTTTTGATTTGGCTTTCAAGGTTGTTATCCGCTTTTTCTGCCTCATGCGGATGCCATCCAATCGATGCGAAAACGTTCACATGTCCGACGGCAATTTCAATGGCCTCATGATTTGTGTTTTCATCAATCCCAATCGTGATTATTTTTTCAACTCCTGCAAGCCTGGCGTTTTCTAGCACCGAATCAAGGTGAGGATAAAGCTCCGGGAAATCCAGATGTGCGTGTGTGTCTATATACATACAATTATTCCTGCAAAATAAATGAACCAAGGATAAATTAAAAAATATCATCCTCTGAAAAAAGAGCTTTCTTCACGATTCATGTTCAAAGTAATTGGTTGATAATGATAATAGCCAGGCTAATTGCCTGGCCTTTCTGTGTTAATGGCAGTAAAATGATTCAACCATAGTCTAAAAAAGATATCTATGAATGTCCACGCCAAGGAAGAAGAAAATCAGAACGATGGGGCCAATCCAATAATATTTTGGTTCATTATCGAGATTTCTGATCGAATAGCAAATGAAGAATAGAAAAAATGGTTCATAGTATTTATGCCACGTTAAAGCGCTTAGACTATTTACTATAAGCCATAAGACCATCACGATTAATATAAAATAGTCAGAATTCGATCTTCTGTTCAGGAATATTGCATATATATAACACAATCCAAGAGGAAAAAGTACCCAGAATACAACGGACGACTTATTCAATGAAGGGAAGAGTACGGAAGCCTTCCATAAAAAGCCATCGCCTGTACCTTGTTCGATAGCGCTCACAACTGGATGAATAAAAAGCAAGAGACCTGATACCACATAAATAATAATAATGTGTGAGTATCTGCCATTGCCATCACGAAAAAACCGTATGAACCAAAAGAAAAAAAAGGATCCGAAAAATCCACATACTGATATAGCGTAAACAATCACATTTAAATTAATAAGAGTTGTAGTTTTATGCTTATCTGCAAAATTAGGAGGAGTAATATCACCCCAGATAAGGAAAAATGGGACAAGAGTAAGGATAGGAATTAAGAAAAATATGCTAATAAGCAATTTCGACTTTAGCCTTTGATCATAGTGATGACAAAAAGCGCTGTAAATACCTGCCCCTGCCAACCATACATAGATATGTCGAGTTAATACAGTGACCATTATGAATATGCTCGCTAAAAAATAATTAAGAGTTCGACCATTAAGCAACCGATTATCGACTTGCATTAATGCTAAAAGCGCGAACAGAAATCCCATATTGTCCGTCGATAGCCTGACGGAAGGGCCTATGAAATAGGGAGAAAGCATAATGCAAATTGCGGTCAGTAGTGCTTTTTTATGACTCCATCCTCTTGAAAGGTAATTATATAGAACCAGCAAGCATGCTAAGCCGATTAACAGATTAAATAGGCGTAGTCCTATAAGATCCAACCCAAAGATTTTCATCATAAAGACCATCATGATGTGATATAACGGGGTCATTGCTAACTTGTAATTGACCAAATCGAAATGGGGAAACTCTTCAGAAAACTGCCTGATAGCTCGTAGGTGATACACATCTTCATCGTAAGCTTCGTAATGGACAGTGCTTATCTCCAACCATATAAGTGGAGTAGTAAACAGAAGGAAAAGAAGTGATAGAAGTAGATAAAATTTTTTTCGATTCATTTCGACAGAATAGTAATTTTAATTATAAGGGTGAACGTCGAGGTAGATTCAACTAAATATATAGATTGAATCCTGAAAACCCTCAATATCTGACGTGGCGTCTACAGCGAAAGATTTCCTCTTGAGGATTTATACTATATTTTTTGTCTAGGTTTGTTACAAAACTAAAACCTGACCGGTTCATCAAACTCTCCGAATTCATCTTTTAAAACCGAGGTGATCTCACCGAGTGTCGCATAGACCTTCACAGCCTCAATCACCGGCGGCATCAGGTTGCCACCTTCAGATGCGGTTTTACGCACTTCTTCGAGTATTTTCTTCACAGTAAATCCGGATCGTTCATTTTTAATGCGTTTAGTGTGTTCCTGCTGCTTTTGAGCTGCCTTCTCGTCATAGTGGTGCATTTCTACTTTGCGTTCCTCTTCATCGATTCGATAACAATTAACTCCTACTTTGCGGATCTCTCCCGACTGAATTTTCTTCTCTGTCTGATAGGCCTGCCGGGCGACCTGTTGTTGAATCGTGCCGTCAGAAACGAGCTTTACCATACCACCCTGGTTTAAAATGTCACCTAAACAAGCCTCAATCCGTTTTTCCAGTTCATCCGTAAGTGCTTCCACATAATATGAGCCACCCAACGGATCCACGGTATCAGCCAATCCCATCTCTTCAATCAGAATCTGCATCGTCCGCAGCGAAATCAAAGCAGCTTTCTCTGATGGAATGGTATATGCCTCGTCATAGGAACACAGTGCCATGGTTTGCGTTCCGGAAAGGGCAGAAATCAGGGCGTAATAGGCTCCCCTCACAATGTTGTTTTCGGGTTGCTCTATGGTCAGTCCGCCGCCACCACCACCAGCTATCATACGTAGCCACATCGATTTCGGATTTTTGGCCTGGTATTCCTCCTTTATAATGCGAGCCCATAACCTCCGTCCGGCGCGAAACTTGGCTACCTGCTCGAACAGATTTCCGAAGATATCGAAGTTGAAGCTGAGGCGTCCCGCGAACTCGTCGATGTCTAGTCTCCGACTCAAAGCTTCGTCCGCGTACGCACGGGCGATGCCGAAAGCGTAAGCCATCTCCTGAACCGGATCGGCGCCGGATTCCCGGATATGATAGCCGCACACCGATACTGGACTGTATTTGGGAACATGGTGTGCGCAGAACTCGATCGTGTCGCCTATTAATCGCATCGATGGTTCCACCGGGAATATCCAGGTGCCGCGACCCACAAATTCCTTCAATATGTCGTTTTGAGCTGTACCGCGCAAGTTCTTAAGATCGTAACCTCGCTTCTGCGCCATAGCAAAATACATTGCCATCATCACAATAGCAACGCTATTGATCGTTAGCGATACTGTAATTTTATCGAGAGGAATCCCATCGAAGGCTCTTTCGAAATCGTCGAGGGTATCTACCGCCATCCCTACTCGACCGACTTCTCCAAAGGATCTCAGATCATCTGAATCCAGCCCCATCTGGCTGGGCAGATCGAAAGCTACGTTCAAGCCTGTTTGTCCCTGCCCGATTAGTAGCTTGAAGCGCTCATTAGTCTCATCTGCAGAAGCGAAGCCGGCATACTGCCTCATCGTAAATGGACGCTTACGGTACATCAATCTGTGAATCCCTCGCGTAAAGGGGTATTCTCCCGGTTGGCCAGTTCTCTCGTTCATAGATGATTGGTTTATATCTTCCGGTCCGTAAACTGGCTTGACTACGATACCGGACTCTAAAATTACGTCTTTTTTCTCTTCCGACATTTTTTATCTAATCCAGTCTGACGACTTCACGTATCTTTGTTGAAATTTCTCCGAATTTAGAACCTGCCGTGAATATAGCGCTCACTCCGAGTTTATATAGCTCATCGTGGTCTTCTGCAGGTATCACGCCTCCTACAACCACGGGTATATCCCTGATGTCCTTTGCCGCTAACAAATCAAATAACTGTTTGCATAGTGGAATGTGTGCTCCGGATAATATAGACAAACCGATTACCTGGGGATCTTCCTGTAAAGAGGCATTCACGATTTGGTCAATGGTCTGGTGCAAACCGGTATATATCACTTCGAATCCAGATTCAATCAAAGCTTGGGCAACTACCTTCACGCCGCGATCGTGTCCATCTAGGCCAGGTTTTGCTAATAAAATACGGATTTTATTTTTATCCTTCAAGGCATCTCCCCACATTTGCCACAGCGAAACTTCGAAAAATATATAAAAAACAACGGGGAAAAGCAAACGTTTTCCTCGCTATTCCGCCGATGGTTAACTAAAAAAAACGTTGACAATGATGGAAAAATTTACTAATTTTACCGAAATTCATTTTTCTACTGTTCAGGAGATAGAATGCCTGGGGAAAGAATGACTACTTTAGAAGCACTGGGAATGATCGAAACCCGTGGCCTGGTTGGAGCTATTGAAGCTGCAGATGCCATGGTAAAAGCAGCCAAAGTACAGTTGGTTGGCAAAGAGAAGATAGGCGGAGGATACGTCACAGTCTTCGTACGTGGAGATGTCGGTGCCGTTAAAGCTGCCACGGATGCAGGAGCCACTGCCGCGGAAAAGGTTGGTGAACTCGTTTCAGTCCACGTGATCCCACGTCCACACCAGGAAGTGGAGATGATTGTTCCGCATCGCGATAATCCTAACGTAGAATAATCGGAATCACACCGATGAGTAAAGAGAATCCGGGCAAACCGCCTGCGGGCGAACGAGCTCTCGGCTTAATAGAAACTCGAGGATTGGTGGGAGCAGTTGAAGCTGCAGATGCCATGGTCAAGGCCGCCAAGGTAACTCTGCTTGATAAAGAGCGTACCGGTGGTGGGTTGTTGACAATAAAAGTTATCGGCGAGGTCGGTGCGGTTCGATCAGCAGTGGATGCTGGAGCACGCGCTGCTGAAAAGGTCGGTAAACTTGTTTCGACTCATATCATTCCACGACCACATGATGAAGTGGAAGATTTGCTGTTGTACACTTTGGCTTTGAGGCAGTCACCAGGTAAAAAGAGATTGCTGCGCGAACAGAAAGATCAGATTTCACTGCTGGAAAATCTCACTGTTAAACAACTGCGCGCTTTGGCCCGAAAAACGGAAGATTTTCCGCTTTCTGGAAGAGATATTTCAAGCGCTGGGAAGGATCTCCTGACCCGAGAACTCCTTAAACTGTACCCGCCAAAGTAACTCCACCTGCCCTATCTACATTTTATGAGTAGACTACAAAGTATCAAAGCTTATCTGCGTCCACTACTCAAGATTTTCATCTTATGGGCTATCATCGCGGTAATCGTTGCACTTGGCATCCAACTGGGAATTGATAAAAAGATAATTGGGGTATCAGTTGCAGTTTTCGGTTTTCTCACAAACGCTTTCACAGGTCTTCTAACCCTCATAGCTTTGGTTCCAATAGTCGGTCCCCTGATTATTAAACTTATCTCACTGCCGCTTTTTTGGCTCATAAATGGACTGGGGTATATTTTATCCGCGTTCGCAGTGAAGCAAGGATTCGCCAAGGAAATCCTCAATTACAGAGTTCTGACTATCGTATTCCTTCTCGGCTTGGTTTTAGGTTTTATTATTGGGAGCATTCTGTAAGATTCAAAGGATGCAAAAATATGCACTTGTTTTTTTAAAAAAATATTCTTATATTGATACTTTAGAACAATTTTCTCCAACTGCACATATACATGCAACCTAAATCTATATACTGTTTTCTGATCTTTGCTTTCTTTGCACAATTAGCGTCTGCTGGCAAACCACAATTGTCTCCCTTGATCTCTGGACGTCAGCAGATCGGCACAGGATATGTCAGTATAGATGACGATAGTGTGATATTCTTTGAAAACTTTGAAGCAGGAATAGGTAATTGGGAAACTGTTGATCTCACCGATCCGGGACCTCTGTGGCATCGTGATACCTTCAATGCATACGCCGGACAATCCTGGTGGTGCAGCGACGCAGAATTGGGAGGTTACGAAAACAATTGGCTTCAGTTTTTGATAAGCCCGACGATCAGCTTGGCAGGTGCAACAAACCCTATCCTATCTTTCCAGCTGTATTATGCTATCGAAACGCCCAGCAGTTTCGGTGAGTATGACGGCTGGGATGGATGCAACGTATGGTATTCCGTGACTGGTGGTAATATATGGGAAGTTCTGCAGCCGGAAACACCTCTTTATACCTGTAACAATCTATATAGTTTTGGCTGGCGCTGGGAGATGTATGAATCATTAGGTTTTTCTATCCCAGGCTGGGCTGATTTTTCCGGCGGTTGGATAGACGCACAAATAAATCTTTCTTTTTTAACAGTGGAAAACGTTCAATTACGCTTTGCATTCTGCAGTGATGAGGCGAATTGTACAGCCACAGACCCATCTCTACTCGGTTGTTTTATAGATAGTATCGAGGTTCGTGACGGCCAGGATCTTTATCTATCTAACTATGCGGATGGAAATGGCTACCCATCCGAATTTACTTCTGATGTTGGCGAACCCTATGGCGACTATTGGACGCTCACTGAAGATACGTATCACAGCCCCAATCACTGTTGGAATTGTGATGATAGAGAATTGTTGTCGGACGCCTTAGTCTCACCTCCGATAACAATTCCTGCAAACATGAGCACTAAGTTGAGTTATTGGGTTTATTGTGACATGCCCGATTTCGACGGTGACTATGATGACTACTTAGACGATTATTATTATATCGAAGTTTCTCCGGTCGGTAGCCCGATCTGGAGTTCGCTAATCTATGATTGGGGACATAACGGAGCACAACTGCAATGGGTAGAGAGATCTAACGGCTATTGGGACACCCTGCCTACTGAAGATATAGATCTAACTCCCTGGGCGGGTCAGGAGGTTCAGATTCGATTCAGAACCGTTACCGACGGGAATAACGATGGTGGACAAGGGGCAGGAGTTTTTATCGATGATGTTACAATTATATCGTCTATATTACCCGAAAACGACACTGGTGCGAAGCGGTTGATGGTACCGTTTCCAACTTTCGAAGGACAATCGCCTATTGAATGCAGCGTCGATCTCGTCAATTATGGCACTGCCAACCAGAGCCAGGTTCCTGCCTTCTGGGAAATCGACGGCATTCCCAATGAGTTAATTCCCTGGGCTCAGATAGGAGCGGGGGAGACTGTCAGGCGTTATTTTGAATGGGAACCTCAAGCAGCAGGCCCATACGAATTCCGAGCCTACACCAATCTTGAAAATGATGAAAAACCATCCAACGATACCTGTTATGCTGGCATCGTGGAGGTAACCCCCTCCGGAACTTTCGAATTCGGCTATGATCACCGCCAAATTACATATATGCCGGACTTCAATTATTTCAATTTCGTGCCCGGATTCGGCGTTATGGTGTACTTTACACCTGCTGCTGACGGAATACCAGGGGATTTGTACAGTGAAACATTGAAGGTTATGTTCTATTCAGAGGGGACGTTTAGTCTGCACTTATATTCTGCAGGTTCTCCGGAAATCCCTGGTGGGGAAATACATTTTCGTGAGGTCGCTATCACCTCAGATCAGGTATTCCCAAATTGGGCTGAAATAGATATATCGGACGTTCAGTATCTGCAAGGCGGGCATAACAATTTCTGGGTTTGGTTAGAAATAACTCAAACAAATTCGTATCTTGT
>CBDUWK010000088.1:0-7904 GCA_965370905.1 uncultured bacterium
AGTTTGATTATTCAGGTACTCAGGCAGTCCGTGCTCTCAAAGAGGAAGGGATTCGTGTTGTTCTGGTTAACAGCAATCCGGCGACAATAATGACGGATCCGGGCTTAGCGGATGCAACCTACGTTGAGCCTTTGGAAACGGATATGGTTGAACGGGTAATCAAGACAGAGAGACCCGATGCCATTTTACCGACTATGGGGGGGCAAACCGGTTTAAATCTAACGATCGCATTACAGGAAGAGGGTGTTATCGACCGGTATGGGATAGAAATCCTCGGTGCTTCGGTGCATGCGATTCAGTTGGCGGAAAACCGTGAGGAATTTCACGGTGCAATGAAGCGAATCGGTCTGGAGGTACCGTCTGGAGGATTTGCCAAATCCATGGCTGATGCGGAGTCGATACTTGAAAATACTGGTCTTCCCGTTATAATCAGACCTTCATTCACGCTCGGTGGAGTCGGGGGATCTGTGGTTTATAACCGGGAAGAATTTTCAGAGAGAGTCCTATGGGGGATATCCAGGAGTCCTATTGGGGAGATTCTAATAGAAGAAGCTCTGATAGGGTGGAAAGAGTTTGAATTAGAAGTTATGCGTGACTGCGCTGATCAATGTGTGATAGTGTGTTCAATAGAGAATTTCGATCCACTCGGGATTCATACCGGCGATTCAATTACGGTAGCTCCCCAGCAGACCTTAACAGATAAAGAATATCAGCGCATGCGCGACGCAGCTTTTGCGGTCATTCGAGAGATCGGAGTGGAAACCGGGGGAAGCAACATCCAGTTTGCAGTCGATCCGACCACAGGGCGTATGGTCTTAATTGAGATGAATCCGCGTGTTAGCAGATCATCGGCGTTGGCTTCCAAGGCTACCGGATTCCCCATCGCGAGAATTGCGGCAAAACTTGCGATCGGCTACAGGCTGGATGAAATCCCCAATGCCATTACCAAGAAGACCAGAGCGTGTTTTGAACCTGCCCTCGATTACGTAGTCGTGAAGATTCCCCGATGGGCTTTTGAAAAATTTCCGACCGTAGATCAAAATCTGGGCAGCCAGATGAAGTCTGTCGGCGAAGTGATGGCATTCGGACGCAGCTTTACGGAAGCCCTGCAGAAAGCATTGCGGAGTCTCGAACAAGGTCGTATGGGGTTAGGTGCTGATGGGAAAGACGTCATTGCCTCCGATCATATCGAACCGCATCTTCTGTCAGAATGGCGCACGATGGTTCGTAGAGCGTTGGCAGTCGGACGTCCGGAAAGCATTTTTTTCCTGAGACATGCGTTGAAACTCGGGCTTTCTCCAGAAGAAATCTCTGGGATTACCGGCATAGACGCTTGGTTCATCGACCAGATAAAGCTGATAGTGGATGTCGAACAACGCCTTCGTGGAGTAGCATCGAAAGGGCGCAGGGATCTAACTACTCTGCGTAAAAGTATAGATCGAACATCATTAATGCAAGCAAAGCGGCATGGGTTTTCCGATGTACAGGTTGCTACTTTGTTGAATTCTGATGAAGAGACAATCCGTCGTTTGCGGGAAGTACATAATATTCGTCCAGTATATTTACCTGTAGATACATGCGCAGCTGAATTTGAAGCATACACGCCCTATTATTATTCTACCTATGAGAGGGGTCAGGGGGAGGTCAAGAAGACAAACAGGCCTTCGATTATGGTACTGGGAAGCGGACCGAACCGTATAGGTCAAGGGATAGAATTCGACTATTGTTGCGTGCATGCTGCACTCACTCTTCGAAATGAAGGCTATGATAGTATCATGGTAAATTGCAATCCCGAGACGGTCTCTACCGATTACGATATTTCTACCCGCCTCTATTTTGAGCCGATCACCCTGGAAGACGTACTGGAGATATGGAGCGTCGAGGAAACGGATGGCGTAATAGTACAATTCGGTGGACAGACTCCATTAAAGATAGCTAACGCCTTAGAGGAAAATGGAGTAAAGGTTTTGGGTACAAGTCCCAATCGTATAGCCGACGCTGAAGACAGGGAGAAATTCGGTTCTATATTACGCGCACTGAAGATCAATCACCCGACTTATGGGATAGCGAAAAACTACAATGAGGTTGGAAAACTTGCGCAGACTGTCGGTTACCCTGTTCTGGTACGTCCGAGTTTTGTCCTGGGCGGCAGAGCAATGGAAATTTTCTACGATAGCGAAGGATTAGACATTTACCTACGCGACTGTGTCGGGGAAGTAACCCCCGAACATCCCGTCCTCATAGATCAGTATATAGAAGACGCGTTCGAATTTGACGTGGACGCAGTTGCAGACGGACGAGAATCGGTTATATGCGGCATTATGCAACATATAGAAGAAGCGGGGATTCACAGCGGCGATAGCGCCTGCGTTCTTCCGCCTTTTATATTGGCTGAGGAACAGAAGCGAGAAATGGTAGAGATTGTCAAAACACTCGCAAAGAAACTTGAAGTAATTGGATTGATGAATGTTCAATTTGCTTTTCGCGATGATACTTTATATGTTCTCGAAGTCAATCCAAGAGCCAGCCGCACTATTCCATTCGTTTCCAAAGCAACTGGCATCAACTGGGTAGAGGTAGCCACTCGCTGCATTATCGGGAGATCGATATCTGAGCAAGGTGTGAGAGAAAACCTCGAACCGAGTCATTATGCAGTAAAAGAAGTCGTATTCCCATTCAGCAGATTTGAAGGCGTCAATCCCTTCCTCGGACCCGAAATGCGATCAACTGGCGAAGTTATGGGTATCGGTAAAACTTTCAGCGAGGCATACTCAAAAGCATTGTATGCCGCCGGTACGTACCTTCCTACTGAGGGAAAGGTGTTCATCTCGGTGAACCAGCGTGATAAGGAAAGAATGTTACCGCTCGCCAGGAGATTGCATAAATTAGGATTTGCAATCGTCGCTACACAAGGCACCCAGGAATTCTTACATAAAAATGACATACCAGCAGAATTTGTTTATAAAGTTAACGAAGGTCGACCAAACGTGGTTGATTTGATGAAAAACGGAGATATAAACTTGTTAATTAATACGCCCCTGGGGCGTGAGTCATATTACGATGAAAAATCGGTCGGAGAGACCGCCTATCGCATGGGATTGCCACTTATAACCACTCTGTCTGCTGCGGAGGCTGTTTTAGAAGCCATCGATGCAATCGGGAGTAAACCACTAACGCCGATTAAATTACAAGCTCTCTCAATTTAGTGAATTCTTAAAATAGATTTTTAAAGTATGTGACAATCTTCGCTTCTTCATTTATTGAAATTTTGCTTGTTATGTAATGATTATAAATTTATATTTTAAGGTTACGTTATTGACGTATAGTGGGGTTCTCTGCTTTCTATAGACAAGATGCAAGATACACTTAACAACGAACCAAGGGCAGAAATTTCTCGGGACATCACCCCGCTCGAGATATTGAAACGCGAGCATGTTTCCGAGGAACATCGCTATCTGGCAGCCAGGGTGGGTGATAGCATAGTCGATTTGACTCATCCAGTACCTGCTGATGCGGAAATTGACTTTCTCTCTTACGATGATGCTGAAGGGCGAGAGGTATTCCTGCATAGCAGCGCTCACCTGATGGCACATGCAGTTAAAGAACTTTATCCAGATGCACAGCTGGGGATAGGTCCAGCACTGGGAAATACATTTTATTATGATATTAAACTCCCTGAGTTTCTTAAACCGGAAGATTTAGAGCGGCTCCAAAAGCGCATGAAAAAGATTGCGCAGAGAGCGCTCCCTATCGAGCGCCAGGAACTAAGCATAGATGAGGCTATAGAGTTATTTAAAGAGCGTGGCGAATTTCTCAAAGTGGAACTATTGGAGGAACTGGAAGGGCCCGTTTCTGTCTACAAACAGGGTGATTTCATCGATCTATGCCGTGGTCCGCACTTGCCCAATACCAGCTGGATGCAGCATTTTAAACTGCTATCGCTTGCTGGAGCTTATTGGCGGGGAGTTGAATCTCAGCCGATGTTACAGCGGATATATGGCACGAGTTACCCCACTGCCGAAGCACTTGAAGAGCATTTAAAGCGTCATGAGGAGGCAAAAAGGCGAGATCACCGCTTGCTGGGGAAATCATTAGATCTTTTCAGTTTCCACCCGGAAGCGCCTGGTACGCCATTCTGGCATCCAAAAGGACTGGTTCTGTACGAGGAGGTAGTCAAGTATTGGACGGAGGTTCATGAAGCCCATGATTACAAATTAGTACGCACCCCGATGGTGCTCAATGAGAGCCTCTGGCATCTCAGTGGACATTACGACAACTACCGTGAAAACATGTATTTTACCAGCGTTGAAGATCGTGATTATGCCATAAAACCCATGAATTGCCCGGGGGGGTTACTGATTTATAAATCCCGCCAGTATTCTTACCGGGATTTTCCTGTAAAGATGGGTGAGCTGGGCTTAGTGCATCGGTATGAAAAATCGGGGGAATTGCATGGGTTGATCCGAGTGCGTGCATTTTCCATAGATGATGCACATATTTTCTGTCTACCAGAGCAAGTTGTAGATGAAGTTGTCGGTGTAATTAATTTGATATTAAGTTTTTACCGCACCTTTGGGTTTGAAGATTATCACGTCGAGCTTTCCACCCAACCGGAGAAATCTATTGGGTCCGCGGAAACCTGGCGAAAAGCTGAAAGCGCTCTCTCGGAGGCTTTGGATGTGGCGGGAATAAAATATGAATTAAATCCTGGTGACGGCGCTTTTTACGGCCCCAAGATAGATTTTCATTTCAAAGATTGTCTGGCGCGTTCCTGGCAATGCGGTACCATCCAGCTTGATTTCTCCATGCCGGAGCGATTTGAGTTGGAATACACCGGATCCGATGGGGAGAAACATCGCCCGGTAATGATTCATAGAGCGGTGCTGGGTTCTTTGGAGAGGTTTATCGGTCTTTTGATTGAACAGTATGCAGGCGATTTCCCACTCTGGATTGCGCCTGTACAGGTTCGTGTATTGCCGATAACCGACCAGCAGAACGAATACGCACTTCAAGTACAACAACAGTTGAAGAATGAAAAACTTCGTGTTGAGGTTGATTTACGCAATGAAAAAATAGGACGCAAAATTCGCGAAGCCGAAGTTGAGAAAATCCCTCTGATGCTTATTGCTGGAAAGAGGGAGGTAGATGATGGTTCTGTATCATTACGATTGAAGGGGAAAGGCGACCAAGGGAGCAAAAGCATAACTGAGATTGTAGAATATATGCATGATGTAATTAAACGTAAACAGAGTATAACATAAGGAGGGTAGAGCATCAAGAAAAAGGCAGTTCGTCCATCTGGTCAAAAAAGAGTACGTATTAATGAACAGATAAGGATTACTCCAGTTCGTCTTATAGATGAGGATGGAACACAGGTGGGCGTGGTGGATATCAGGGAGGCATTGGAACTGGCTGATGAACGGGAATTGGATCTTGTTGAAATCGCTCCAAACGCAAAACCCCCTGTGTGTAGGATAATGGATTTTGGAAAGTATCGTTATGAGATGGCGAAACGCGAACGCGGAGCTAAAAAACAATCAGCCGGTCAATTGAAAGGCATTCGTCTCAGTCCCAAAATCAGCGATCACGATTTTAATTTTAAAGTAGAAGCAGCGCGAAAATTCCTGCTTCAAGGTCATAAAGTGAAGATTTCCGTATTATTCAGAGGAAGACAGATCGCGCACAAAGAATTTGGTGAGGCGGTTATCCAACGGTTCGCAGAGGCACTGGATGAAGTAGCTAAAGTGGAGGTTTCGCCGAAGATGGAAGGTTTGCGCAACATGATATTGATTCTTTCGAAAAAGTAGTTGGATCTAGCAGACGAGTATAATTACATTTTAATCTGTTTATAACATTGAGATTTGGTGCTTGAAAAGATAGTGTTTGACTGTCGATTGTAAACCATGACTTAACAAATACTTAGAACAATCAAAAAGGTTTTACTGGAAAAATAATGCCAAAGATGAAAACCAATCGGGGTGCCGCCAAGCGATTTCGCTTCAGTGCCACAGGCAAGATTAAGCGAAAAAAAGCTTATGCTTCCCACATTCTCACCAAGAAGTCTCGGGGACGTAAGCGAAACCTTCGCAAAGCCGGCCAGATTCATGAAGCCGACGCACCTCGTGTACGTAAAATGATAATAACATAAAATAAGGAGTATCAGTGCCAAGATCTTCCAACGTTGTCGCTTCACGCCGCCGTCGCAAGAAGATCCTGAAATCGGCGAAAGGATACTGGGGAGCGCGAAGTAGATTAATTACGAGCGCTCGTCAGGCAGTCGACAAGGCCAGGCTTTACGCTTATCGGGATCGGCGAAACCGGAAGCGTGACTTCCGCAGATTGTGGATAATTCGTATAAACGCGGCCTGCCATGAACATGGAATGAGTTATTCCACTTTCATGCATGGGTTGAAGGATAAAGGATTAGACTTAGATCGTCGCATTTTGGCTGACATTGCGGCACGAGATCCTGAATCTTTCGCACAAATAGTTACTATGGTCAATTCCTAAGTTTCATGACAAGGATTGATATAGATGTCCGAACCGGATAATATCTTATCGCAGTTCGAGGCGGATCTACAGCAGGCAGAAGACGCCCGTGCTCTGGATGATCTACGGGTGCGTTATCTGGGTAAAAAAGGTTTAGTTACAGTTCAGTTCAAGGAACTCGGCGGACTGTCTCAACATGAGCGGCCTGCTCGGGGCGCTGAACTGAATCTACTTAAGGAACGTATCAGCGAGGAGATCCAACGTTGCAGGAGCGAATTACAGACTGCACAGCTCTCCAGTGCTACCCTCGATCTAACCATGCCGGGAAGACGCTCTCAGGTAGGACGCCTACATCCCATCATGCAGGTTGACCGGAGAATACGTGATATTTTCAGATCGATGGGTTTTACTGTTGAGACCGGACCTGAAATCGAGACGGAATACTACAATTTTACCGCTTTAAACACACCTGAATGGCATCCGGCGCGAGACGATGCAGATACGTTTTACTTGAACGGAGATCGCCTCCTCAGAACCGAAACGAGCCCCGTGCAAATTCGTGTCTTGGAACGTGGTAAGCTACCAGTGCGGATGATCGCGCCAGGTCGAGTGTATCGAAAAGATAAACCGGACCCGACGCATTTTCCCGTCTTTCATCAGGTTGAGGGATTATATGTCGATCATGGGGTGACTTTTGCTGATCTAAAGGGGACGCTTCTGCATTTTTACCGGCAACTTTTCGGTCCCGAGACAGAGTTACGTTTCAGACCTCATTACTTTCCTTTCACTGAGCCTTCAGCAGAAGTAGATGCCTCTTGTTATCTGTGCAAGGGTTCCGGCTGCCGTATCTGCAAGGGTAATGGTTGGTTGGAGATGGGTGGCTCCGGTATGGTGGATCCAAACGTACTCGAAGGGTTGGGAATAGACTCTGAAGAGTGGACCGGCTACGCTTTTGGATTGGGAATTGAAAGAATTGCCATGATCTGGTACGGGATAAATGACATTCGCCTCTTCTACGAAAACGACCTCCGCTTTCTGCGCCAATTTTAGCTTCAATTATGCGTGTATCATACCTCTGGTTAAAAAGTTTATTAAATTTTCCGCACAGTCCCCAAGAGCTGGCATACCTGCTCACAATGGTGGGCCTGGAAGTAGAAAGTCTGGATTGTGTTGGTCCGGAACTCGAAGGTATCTCCATTGGTGAAGTTCTTGAGGTAAATGCCCACCCAAATGCCGATAAACTGACTCTTTGCAAAGTTGATTTAGGCGATAGCATAACTGAGGTAGTATGCGGAGCGCCAAATGTTGCGCCAGGTCAAAGGGTTCCGTTTGTAGGTGTCGGAACAGCTTTGCCTAACGGAATGCTGGTGGAAGCTAAGTCTATCAGAGGAGTGCGTTCCGAAGGAATGATATGC
>CBDUWK010000089.1:0-7858 GCA_965370905.1 uncultured bacterium
TGGTGAAAGGCAAGCCCTACCCGGAGATATTGTGTTATCAAGTCAGTGTTTCCCGCTCCCCAATCAATGCCCGTTTTGGTAACATCCTGATAGGTGACTCCAACCGCAAAATCACCCAAGCCAGGCCTCCCAAACATCTCTGACAACGGGAACTTGATTTGCATACCTGCATCAGCTCCGATCCCGAAAGCTTCCTCGTTGTAGAGCTTATGACGAATCATCTTCAGATTGACCCCATAAGGAATCTCCAGGGGGACTTCAAAAAACGCCCACCCCAAATCGAGGTTGAACTTAATCATTTTTGCAAAAGTTATGAAGAGCGCATCTTCTGCGTCACTGAAATATCCATCAGGCACACCGTCCACGAGATTTTTCCTCTCTTCCAGAGAATAGCCTGCATCTTCCGAATAGTCAGGGAATATGGGTATCTCATCGACAGCCAGCCTTATCCAGTGTACTCCCAATGCCGCTCCAATGATGGGAAATACCGCGCCCACAACCGAGTGCTGTGCCAGCGGGTCACCGATGCTGCCGAATTGGTTGTTGTACATGGCCCATATCGAGATGCTGGGTACTCTGGCGATACCGGCCGGATTCCAATAGAAAGAGGATGGATCTTCAGCCATAGCGCAATAAGCGCCACCAAGTCCTAAAGCTCGCCCCCCCACTCCTATCTCGAGGAACTCGCCGGCATATCGGGTAGCAGAGGCTTGCGCTGTCATTAACAGTATCAGCAGAAAGATTGAGGCAGTAATTCTCGATATTTTTATTTCTAATTTCAAGAGGCACCCTTAACGTAGTTTTGCAAGCTTCATCGTAGTTTCGATCTTGTCCCCACCGCGGTGTGCGATCAGCTTGTAGAAGTAGACTCCGTTTGCGATGAGTTCTCCATCTTTATCCCTGCCATCCCAGTAGATCTCACCGTAGTTTATCTCCTCTGCCGAATCGCTGTGCAGTGTGCGTATCAGTCTCCCCGAGACGGTGTAAATTCTAATCTCCACCGGTCTGGTAGTCTGTTCGGTTAAACGGTAGGCAAAATAGGTTTTATTCTTGAAGGGGTTGGGGTAATTCCCCACAAAATCCAAGCGAAAATCCCCGAAAACCTCGAAGTTTATAGACGATGAATCCGCATTCCCGAACATATCTTCAGCACGAATGGAGAATACGTGCGAACCCACATCGAATGGATTGTTAGGCCGGTAGGATAAAGTCATAACCTGGCCATCGGCGGCACTGGTGACCGTAACTTCGCCAGCGGCGGTAGAATCCCCGTCAACTTTAATCAGAAGTGAGCCCGGTTCGAAATTAACTCCACCGGGATCCTGGACAATAGCCGAGATTTTAGGTCTACTCGGCACATATCCCCCTTCTGTATAAATCTGGCCTTCTACGCTGATTTCCACAGCAGGCCCGGTCTCGTCACCATTCTGAAGAAGGGTATAATAACCGGATCGGTAACTTGTGGTAAAGAAGCGGTATGACGGATTTTCACCGCTTGAACCCGAGTTAATCTGCTGGTATCCATCCTGGTCCAACTGCCAAACGAACTGACCGGGTTCCTGATAGTGTAAATATACTTCTTCAACGTCTATCAGAGTGTCATAGCGGGTCAGGTCCATAGATATCCACAAGTCGTTCTGCCTCGCAGCTATATCGCCCAGGAAGTTAATTTCTATACCGTTTCCCGGCAGAGTTGACATCGCAGCATTATGTAGTGCGAATGAGATGCCGTCCTGAGCATTGGAGAGCGTAAAGTCGTCATGCATCTTGAAAACTATAACTCCTCCTTCCGTGCCGGACTGATCAGGTGGCAGAAAAACCCGGGAGGATAAGAAGGTCGTATCGAATGTAGTAGAGTCACCGGACAGTTCTATTTCAACTATGTCGAGTATTTCCTGAATGACGAGAGTATCCACCGTGCCACTCTGAGCGGAGACGTTGAAATGATTGATCCTTAACGTGCCTAAGTATGGCTCGGTGGGATTAATCTCCTGAATCCATTCCAGCGAATTCAACCTAACCTCTATCTGTTGGGTACTCGGTTGGTCAAATGGAGAAGCGATGTATGCGGTGGCTGTTGAATCAATAGCTATATTCATCAACACGGTACTGCCAAGCGATTGTATGGTAGAGTCCGTCGGATACCAGTAAAATTCGACATCGAGAGAATCGATGAATACACCGGTAACGATAGGATCGCCGGGATCGACATTCTCAACATCAATTAAAATAGCTGCAGCGCCGTCCCTGATATCCATGCGGAGACTCGAGGCAATCCATTCCGGGTCAGGCATCCGGTTGAGAATATAGAATATGTATTCAGAGCTTAGGGTTAAGCTATCGAGATCATTAAGCGCGTCCACCCACAAGATAATCCGGTCACCTGCTTCATAGGAGTATACTGTGGTGTCTATCAGGGCAGTCGTTTCATACCAGTGTGTGGGCTGACTGGGCAACATTTCCAGAGAATCATGCTCTACTATGGGCACGCCCTGATCCGTTTCTATGCGGAAGTGAGCCCAGGCAGATTGGATTCCATTTGCATCTAAAATCTTCGCCCTGAAACCGAAGGAATCCCAGATATCGACCGGAGATGGAATTGAAGTTAGCGAATCGATAAAGCTGGCGTTATTGTATGCTTCCAACAGGTAGAGTGGGGCTACGGCCGTATATGTTTCCGGTTCTGCGGAATTCCATAAACTCAATCTGTAACTTCCACCCATCAAGTAAGTAGAATCACTCAGCGTCGGGAGGGGGAAATCTGCGGCAATCCCGTTCGAGGTGGGAATCAGAGGAATTTCAAGCGGTTCTCCGAACTGCAATGCCGGGTAATCATAATCATCATAAACGCGAAGCCTGCCTTGATAACCGGCATAATCTCCTGCCAAGGAAATGTTAATCTGTTCGCCGTACGAGGCGAATTCGGGAGTTGCTTGCGGTGTATTTTCTGCGTGATCTGCAAAGGCTAACCTGAGCGAGGGATCTCCCAATAAATTCATCAAATGAATGGTGTCGAATGATTCGACCGATCCACCTTGACCGTAATAAGCGTAATAAGCGATCTTGGCTGCGTGGACTATTTCACCTAATCTTAATTCCGGATTATCGTACAATAAATCAGCAAGTGTTTCCTGCAGCCAAGCACCATTGTAGAACCACCCCAGGCCGGAAGATGCCAGCACTGCGATCGCGCCGGCTTCCTCGGCGAAAATGAACTCCTCACCGAGAATCGATCCTGGTTGAGGATTATCGAAAGCGCCGATAAAACAGGTGAAATTGGTGATGAAGGGGTATAAACCCTGGTTTGAGAGCTGGGGCAGGTTTTCCAGCCGAAAGAGTGAATTATCTGACCAGATAGATCCGGCGCCGTGTCCGTTGTAATCTATTGCCAGCGCTCCTTCTTCGAACAGGTTTATTAGATCGTTAGTGCCACCATAGAAGGGACTGGTGACTGGCTCTGTTCCCAGCCTTTCTACAAATATATTTTCCTCTAATCTGGAGATTACCTCCTGACTGACCGGGAGAAAGGAATTCCCCGATTGATCGACACTACCAGTAACGAAAAGATGGGTATTGCGCCATTTACCAGGTTGCGTATCCGTCTCATATTCCTCAAGCTTCTCAAGATAAGCTGTTAACTCCTCATCATCACGGACAGAAATACGTCCCACCACCACATCGGGTATCATATCATCATCCAATCGGGCATACCAAAAATCGCTGGCGATGGCACCGTATGCCTTAGTTTGCACATACATTGCGGGAATCAGGTTGCCTCCAAATCCCCACAGCGTATTCCTGGTATCATAAGAGGCGTCACCCACCAATAGCAGAAACTCCGGGGGCGTTGGAAGAGCAAGCAGCAGATCCTTGATGGCTTGAGGAGTATATATTCCATAGGACAATTCATCGAACACGTCATCTATGAAAACTAATTCCGTGCGCCCCAATTCGGAGTTACGTCTGGAGATATAGTCGTCCAGATCGGGATGATCATCAAATATCTTATGAGTTACCACCAGTAATTTGACGGGACTCCCAGCACTCAATTCCCCTATTATATCCGATCCCGGATCGAGTTCCACAGAATCGGGATCGAGTTTGGCGCCTGGCATCAGGGCAATGTAATCACGATCTCCGTAGGGATGATCCTGGAAATGTACCTCATAATAGGTATTTTCATTCTGGTAATAAGGCGTTATTTCCGCATTGATGATCTTCGACTGTCCCAACTTATAAATATCAACTTGAGAACTGGTAAACTCCGTCAGCTTAAAGTCAACCAGTTCATTTCCGATGTTCTCGGGCGGCGCGAATTTGATGTAATCCGATGAAGCTTTATAGAGGCGGGGGTAAGTTATTTCTAACCAGTTCAGGAGAATCTTATCATTGGTGCCGGAGCGCGTATCTCCTGGACAGAGTATTGACACTGTATTCGCGCCGTTCACCAAACTGCTGGTGCGGATGCCCTCCGTTCCCAAGGCTTCCAGAAAAACGCTGGTCTGACCTCTCCAGGCTGAGATGTCACTGGTTCCCGCTTGTAACGCTCCTGAAGGGGAGGTCATATCGTTCAGATAGATATAGGCATGATGGTAGCCGGCATTATTATTAGGGTTGTCGGGATCGATGGAATAGGTTAAACCCATCAATGTTACTCGTACATCGGTATTATCCAGTGAATTAATATCCGGGTGTGGGAGATTAATTACGTAATTATTCTGCTCGGGCGCAGAAATCCCGGCGTCGTAAAACCAATGCTCTTTCAATGAATCCGGTCCTACCTGGGATAGCCTGTTGTAATACTGGTTCTCTTCAGCATGCAGCTTATAAGGATACGAAACCGGCCTGACCATCTGTAATGGATCGACCTGAACGATCTCACCTGATTCCTCAATCAGGCGGGAACCCAATGAACCTCCCCATGAAAGCCAGTACACGTTTACATCTGTGTACAGATCGCTGTAAATTTCAGGATTTATGTGGCTGTAGGTGTCATGGAGCTCTTCTCCCCAAAATTCGATGAAATCACTTTCATCAAAACGGCCATCTGCCTCTCCGAAGACGTATATGGGTATCTCTTCCCCGCGATTTTCCATACGGAAGGTGCGAGGATCCCCGGAAATGTTCACACCCCAAGAGCTTAATTCCCCATATGAGAGATGGTACATTCCCGGCTGCGAGACGAATAGCTTCAGTTTCTCCTGACTCGAAGAATTGCTCACGGGTGGCTGGAACGGATTAGCAGAGACGAACGCAGGGATTGGCAACGCTCCGGAAAGATCATGAAGAATTCGTGATAGATTCGCCGGACGCATCCCGGAGGCAGCCTTAGTGGGAAAATGCAAACGCAGTTTGATCGACTTCAGGTAGGTTATCTCTTTTCTTTGCGGGTACCATTTTGCTGTGCAAATGTAGAGCTGTGAGCAGGGCACGCCGCGATATTCGCCTAAAGGCTTGATCTGAGCCCAGCCCTGATGATCGTATTTGAACGGTAGTCTCGATTCTTGCGGCGAATTACTATCCAGCGTGTGGTCGCCTGCGAAGACAATCGGAGGGCGTTCCAGCGGATGGATTCCTGTATTCACCTCCAGGGTTTGCACTTTGAGCCATTTCGAATCCCCCGGAATAACTCGAGTGTAGGAAGGCAGCAGATATCCCGCACCGGAGGGACATCGGGACAGTTTTCCCATCCTAACTATTGTGCCCTCGGAAGTTTCTTCTGAACGTACCGGAGGAAAATCGATCCTTAAGACAAGTTCGCCTGCCTTTTGGTCTTGAATTGTAATAGCTGGATCTCCAACCGGCGCGAACTCAGGAATGACAATATTGCCCGTTTTTGCCTGTGTATTAATTACGGGATGCAGTGCAATTGTGAGGATAAAAATTGTTAGTAAGAAACTTTTATATTTCACAAGTTTAAACCTCTAAGTGGGAAAAATCTGCCGAATCGGAAAATAAGTTAAACAAGATGTAAATAAGTTGCAAGTTAATTTGGAAAAATTTAGACCGGTACTGGAGGTTTTCTGGGCTGTAATTTTAATAGACTTATGCTTGATTACGGGTCGAAAAAAGGAACTTTTTCCATATGTATCGGTTAGGAATTATTGAGCCCCCGTTTAGAGGGATTATCTTTTATCAATAATAGACTTTCAATACGATATATACCAAACTGAAGAGAGTGCATCTTGGCATCAACACCTAATTCAAGCGATATCGAAGAGATCACCAAACAGATTGAAAAACAGTCCGCGTTTGTAGATGATCTCCTCGCTCAGATCCAAACAGAAATCGTGGGTCAGAAGCAAATGATCGAGAAGCTTTTAATCGGTCTTTTAGCTGGCGGTCATATTTTATTAGAAGGAGTGCCAGGACTGGCGAAGACAATGGCCGCCAAATCACTGGCGATGTCCATCAAGGCGCGCTTCCAGCGTATCCAGTTCACTCCCGATCTACTGCCAGCCGATCTAATCGGCACCTTAATTTATAACCAAAAGACCGGCGATTTCACCATAAAAAAGGGTCCTATCTTTGCCAATTTCATCCTCGCTGATGAAATAAACCGGGCGCCTGCGAAAGTTCAATCCGCATTACTTGAAGCCATGCAGGAGCGTCAGGTTACCATAGGCGAAGAGACTCACAAAATTACCGAACCGTTCATGGTCCTCGCTACCCAGAATCCGATTGAACAGGAAGGCACTTATCCCCTACCGGAAGCACAGGTGGATCGTTTCATGCTCAAAGTGTTAATCGATTATCCTAACCGGGAAGAAGAGCGAGATATATTGCACCGCCATGCGGTGTCTCATGACTTGAAAATAAAGCCGGTAATAAAGCCCGAACAAATCTTTAAAGCGCGTAAAGCTGTGGGTCAAATTTATGCCGACGAGAAGATTGAGAATTACATCCTGGATATCGTCTTCGCATCCAGACGACCTGAGAACTTCGGACTGGGTAAAATCAAGAATTACATCTTGTATGGAGCTTCGCCGCGTGCTACCCTCTACCTAATGCAGGCGGCGCGATGCCATGCCTTCCTGCAGCACCGTGGCTTCGTGATTCCCGATGACATCAAGGAGATCGGCCCCGATGTATTGAGACATCGGATTATGGTAACATATGAGGCTGAAGCTGAGGAAATCACATCTGAAAATATCATCCAGGAAATCTTCAATCACATAGAAGTGCCCTAAATCCCTTATTTACAAATCTTCAAAGCCGTAAATGGAAACCTCCGAGATATTAAAGAAAGTCAGACAGGTCGAGATAAAGACGCGGGGAATTGTGCAAGAAATATTCTCCGGTGAATACCACTCTGTCTTCAAAGGAAGAGGGATCGAATTCGCGGAGGTGCGAGAATACATCCCCGGCGACGACATCCGTTCGATCGATTGGAACGTTACCGCACGCACGGGCTTTCCACATGTAAAACTTTTTGACGAAGAACGTGAACTAACGTTGATGCTGCTCTGCGATTTCTCGTCCTCCGGATATTTTGGTTCTCAGAAGCAGTTAAAGATAGAAGTTGCCATTGAAGTGGCGGCGCTTCTCGCCTTCTCCGCCATCAAAAACAACGATAAAGTCGGGCTCTTACTCTTCACAGATTCCATCGAAAAATACGTTCCTCCCAAGAAGGGCAAGACGCACGTCCTGAGGATACTACGGGAACTTATTTCGTTTGAACCCGAGCGCGCGGGAACTAACATCAGCGATGCGATCGCTTATTTCAGTCGGATTGCCTCCCGGCGAACCATCGCTTTTCTGATCAGCGATTTCTGGGACGAAGGGTTCGATGACGATCTACGCGTTGCCAGTAAAAAACATGACTTCATCGTCTTGAACCTTCAGGATCCAAGAGAGG
>CBDUWK010000090.1:0-7844 GCA_965370905.1 uncultured bacterium
CTTCTTTGGGGGGGATGGATTTATCGAAATGCAGTTGTGATGGGCGAAGCCCATTTATTTCCAACTAAAGTGGGTTTTAATCTGTGGGCGGACAACAATAAGAAATATCTCAACCAATTTCTGGAGGATCGCGGAGAGCGGCGCCCCGGTTTCTATTATATCCCGGCGGAGAGCGAAACGATTTTAAAGGAGGAGTACAATTTAACTGAAGAACAGATTAAAATGCTCCAGCGGTATGATTATCCTCTGGAATTGCTACGAGCAGATGAATTCGAAATTAATAGAACACTCAAGCAGAAGTTCAGGCTTTTCCTGAGGGAAAATCCCGGCACAGTGATGCGTTATTCTGTAGAACGATTTATCACAGCTTTCACTAAAAACGTCACATCTTCAAATTTATTCACTGTGAGGGGAATTCGTTCACTTTATTTTCTGGGTTTCTTTAGCTTAAGTATAGTGGGATTTTTGATAGCACTTTTCAAGTACAGGCAGGCCTGGTTTTTGACCGTATCGTTGGTGTTATACCTGATGTCATTGGCTGGAGGTACTTCTATATTCCGGCTTCGGATTCCAATAGATCCGATTTTAGGAATATATGCAGGTTTGGCTATCAGCACCATTGCAGGTTATTTCTTTCATAGAGATATTAATTGCACATGAATATGGGATTGAAATCCCATGCCCGACCTCCAGGTAAAGTCGCTAAAGCGACTGGTGACGTGATTAAGTATATAGACCATCGAGTGCGGAGACTCGACGGCAGTGAGAAAGCCCAGCGCTCCACGAAGTGGTCCCTACGGGAAAAGCACCGGGCTACAATTGAAACAATCCGCCGGAGGCGGATAAATCCCGCTGAAGCGGGCTAAGAGCAGAAACAGCTCCATTTATGGGGGTTGCATTATACGTAGACCCGTCCTTTAGGGCGGGGCGTGAGAGGAGTAATCTCATGGAAAAGAAAGAAATAGAAGAATTAATTGATAGCAAGGCCAAAGAAACCAAGCTGCTCATTGACAAAAAAATTGCTGATGCGAAGCTTACTGTCTTAGGGAAGCAACATAGAATTTTCGTCTTGATTGCAGCGGGTGCATTGGCGCTTTTTGGTGTATTCGTACCTTTCTATATGACTGATCGTACAACTGATAAAGTTGATAAAGCAGTTGAGAAAATGGAGGAGAGGTTTGAGGCGTTATCCGGATTACAGCTAAGAAAACCTGAGTTAGAGTGCGTTACCTCAAAAGGGACAACTTTACAAAATGCCACTTTAGAATTTACGAGTGATAGAAATACAAATACAATATTCTTAAGAAATATTGGCGAAAAACCTGTTGATGGCTCTGTTATACATTTGAAGTTATTTATAAAGCCCGATTTTCCAGATGAAATTTCTTATTTTGGAAATAATCCTAATTGGCAACGTCTTGATCTTCTAGATCCAGATATCATTGAAAAGAAAGAATTCACATACGGCCTACGAGCTACGCCATTCTATATATATGATTATAAATACTTAATACACGCAAAAGACTTCGTTCATTTTGATATTCATCTGTCATTTGATCATTTTATAGAGTTAGCTCCTAGGGATTATCAAGCTTTACTATTTGTTTACTACGGTGAACCTGAACCAGTACAGTACAGCTTCAATATATCGATTAGAAACGCAACGGATTAAAAGGTCCTATCTAAGAAATAATCTAATATTAATGTAATAGGAGAAAACCCTAACCATGGGTCCACTGACACTGATAACTTGTCTGCCCGCGGTGGGCGCGGCAATAATAGGCTTGATGCCGGCGAAGAATCACAATATGATCCGTTATACAGCGCTGGCGTTCACGCTGGTAGTGCTGATCATCGCCGGATCACTCTATCCGGAATTCAGCCGCACCGAGTTCGGCATCAACGATGAATCCAGCTTCCAGTTCGTGGAACACGCCGAGTGGATTCCCGCCTTCAATATCGAATATTTCGTGGGCGTGGACGGTCTGTCCTTCCCGATGATTCTGTTGACCGCGCTGCTGTGTTTCCTCTGCATCCCCGGTTCGTGGGGCATCAAGAGCGGCGTGAAGGGGTACATGGCCATGTTCCTGCTGCTGGAAACCGGCATGATGGGAACCTTTGTGGCGCTGGATTTCTTCCTTTTTTATGTCTTCTGGGAGATCATGCTGCTGCCCATGTACTTCCTGATTGGCATCTGGGGAGGTCCGCGGCGGGTTTACGCCGCCATAAAGTTCTTCATTTTTACGTTGGTCGGATCAGTGATAATGCTGCTGGTCATGCTGGCCTTCTACTTCAACGTGAAGGATCCCGTGACCGGAGCGAACACCTTCAACATGCTGTACATGATGGATCAAGCTAATCACACGGGCATCATGAACCTGCTGAATGTGCGCGCGTTGATGTGGTTCGGTTTGTACATCGGGTTTGCCATTAAGGTGCCGGTCTTTCCGTTCCATACCTGGCTGCCGGACGCACACGTGGAAGCTCCGACTGCCGTTTCGGTCATTCTGGCCGGTATCCTGCTGAAGATGGGAACCTATGGCATGCTGCGCATCATGTACCCGATCCTGCCAGACGCCACCATGACCTTCATCTGGTTTATCGCCTTGATGGGGGTTATCAATATCATCTATGGAGCCTTCTGCGCTATGGCGCAGAAAGATTTGAAGAAGCTGGTGGCTTACAGTTCCATCAGCCACATGGGTTACGTCATGCTGGGGATGTCAGCTATGACGGCAGCGGGCATCAACGGGGCTGTCTTCCAGATGTTCAACCACGGCTGCGTTACCGCTATGCTCTTCCTCCTGGTGGGCGTCATCTATGATCGCGCGCACCACAGAGAGATCGCACGCTTTGGCAACTTATCCAACATTATGCCTAAGTATCTGGGCATTTCGGCAGTAGCCTTCTTCGGTGCCCTGGGGCTGCCTGGATTATCGGCTTTCATCTCCGAAATGATGGTCTTCCTGGGATCTTTCCCCACCTGGCCGATCCATACAATAATTGCCATTTCAGGTATCATCATCACCGCAGCCTACATATTGTGGACGCTGCAGCGCATGTTCTTCGGGGATGTGAAAGATCCGGCTCTTAAAGGGCTTTCAATGGAGGAATTAAGGAAGAAGTTCCCGGAAATCAACAATCGCGAACTGTTCACGCTGATTCCGTTGGCGATAATCATTGTCTTTCTGGGCATCTGGCCGCATCCGGTCTTGAACCTTATGAACGCCTCGCTGGTGCATTTGATCAATTTAGTGCAAGCTGCGCCGGGGACGATGGCGGGGTTGATGTAGGATCAAAATGCACATGCTTCGTCCCCGATGAATCGGGTCCGGAAGCATGCCACCCGGATATTTGAAATTCAGAGGGGCGGTTCTTATGCCGCCCCTTTATGGTAATAATCTGGATATGTCATTCTGGCGAAGGCCAGAATCAGACATATCCGCCCGTCAGATTCCGAACAAGTCGGAATGACGGGCTAAGACCTGGATACCAGCTTTCGCTTGTATGACAATACACAATGGAGTCTGCCCATGCACAAACCCACCAAATTCAAAAGCCGCGTCTGGCTGGTCGATAAGGACAACATCGACACCGATATGATCTTCCACAATAAACATCTGCATATCACCAAACTGGAAGAAATGGGACCTTTCACCTTCGGCAATCTACCGGGCTGGGAAGATTTACCGAAGAAGGTAAAGGCGGGAGACCTGCTGCTGGTCGGTGGCAACTTTGGATCTGGTTCGTCCCGCCAGCAGGCGGTGGATTGTTTCACCGCGCTGGGAATCCCCCTGATTATAGGCGAATCGTTTGGAGCGATTTACAAGCGTAACGCCATTAACGCGGGAGTGGCACTGTTGGAATGTCCGGGTCTTAAAACCTCAGGGCTGGCGAACGGAGATGAGATCGAAGTTGATCTGGAAACAGGCGAGATAAAGTGCCAGGCAAAAGGGATTGAGCTGAAAGGCAAACCTTTCTCGCAAGTGCAGATGGATATTTATCAGGCGGGGGGGTTATTCGAATATGGGAAGAGTGCTACTTCGTAGCAATCAAAAATAAAATATCAAAAATGTAAAATGAAAAATTGCTGATGTCATGCCTTACTTTTCTATCACCAGCGTCACTGGTCCATCGTTGACCAATTCCACCTGCATGTGTTCTCCGAAAGCGCCTATCTGAACTGCTATACCTTCTCCCTGAAGAAATTCCACCAAGCGGACGAATAGTGTCTCGGCTTCTTCAAGCGGCGCTGCCTTGGTAAATGAGGGGCGTTTGCCCTTTCTGCAGTCACCAAGCAGAGTAAACTGCGATACTGCCAAAGCCTCACCTCTAATATCTTTTAGTGATAGATTTAGCTTGCCCCCTGCATCTTCGTGAACCCGCAATCCGGCGATTTTTTCTGCCATCCAGCGAAGAGTCTCACTATCATCGCCCACTTCTATTCCAACCAGTAGCAGCGCGCCTCTACCGATTTTACTGATAACTCTCTCACCGACGCGAATTTCCGCGCTTAAAACCCGCTGATAAACCACTCGCATGGTCAATTTCCTTCAGTTTTTTCAAGACAATGTCTTCTGTCTGTCAATTCCAAGCAAGCCAACTCTTACAGATCGCATGTGATAAAACAACAGGGACTCACTATGAGTGAGCCCCTGTTCATATTTAGCAGAAATTCAAATCCTAAATGGAACGCGGCGTAAAGCCGGCTTTACGCAACTCTTCCACAAATTTGTTGAGGTCGGCGTCGTGTTTAAGGAAGAGCTGTTTCTGGTTTGATCTCTCACCAATATATGGCAGGAATCGTTTCTGAATCATCAGTTCGTCCAGCACGGCATGATGCTGTACTTCGACTCTAACCGGTTCGCCGCCGATTAACACATGCCCAACCTTCTCTCCGACCTCCTCGAGAAGATGGAGTGCATTTGGAGGCGGATCATTTTGCACGTGTTCCTTCAGGAAATCCTGCATTTCCTTTACGGATAATCCATCTGCAAGGCCGCGACGGATGGAGGTGCGGTTCAACAGGATGCGACCCTTCTGATCGTCTGTGAACCTGGAGAGATAGAGCTGTTTTTCAATAGGAAATCCGTCGGGAATGTGAATTTCGAGATTTGGCATCATTGCAATAGTCTCCTGTACGCTACTCTGCATGAGTGGCGACGGCATAGGATCCAATTTGAGCAACCATGCCCCTATTTCAGTCAATCGGAAGAGATTTATCCTTTGGGATGGGATGGTGGTAGTGTCCACTATGCCGATCCATTTTAGTGATCGCTCCAAATTCGATTTCATGAACCTGAATTTTTCCTTCTCCGGATCATTGGAGATGAGCGGTGGATCACCGGTACGGAAAGCCATCTCTCTATCACAAAGTTGATCGTAGAATGATTTCATTTCGATCCATTGACCGACCGGACAATCGTTAATCAAGCGCAAAATAGCTCGACGAAGTGCGAATATCTGGTGCAAATCTCCTTTCTGGAGCACCCCCTGTAATGGGCTGGAATCACGATCGTTCCAGGAGCTATTGGAACGATAGAAAGCCCAGAAGTCTCCATAGAAAGTTTCCTGGTTTTGTATAGGGAGGATTTGTTTGACGTCAATCTTCCAACGTTCGCCGTCCGGATAGAGGATGTTTCGTTGATGCGCGTAGAGGAATAAAAAATCCAAGTAGAGATAAGCGTCGCTAATTTGCCCTTCAAGGCGATCCAAAATTCGCTTCAGGTTTTTCTTATGCATACCACCTTTGCGAATAACCCCCACCTCACAACGTACCAGGTGGTTTAATAATTGTTGAAAATCTATCCACAAAGTCAGGCGTTCTTTGCTGCGGGAACCCAACGCAAAATCTTCGTCCGGAGCTACGAATATGGGAACTTTAGGGAAGACATCCTGGAAAATTTCCTTGAAATTTACACGGATTAAATGGCTCATCTCGCGTGGGAGACGGTACACGGCTTGTTTGATCTTTCTTCGGCCTCCGGTTAACTCCCTGATTTTCACGTCGATCAACCCGTATTCATCTTGGAGACGGATCAAACTCTCCTTAAATTTAAGGTCAGGATCTTTATTGACGAACATGGTAAATTCGTGTGAGAGTTCCTCGGGCGTCAAACCGTCGCTGTGAAGCGCGAGAATTTTGAGGAGTTTTCTATCATTAATGCCCAATTTGTCAAAGAAACGCCTCAAGCGAGACGGATTGCGCATCGCTGTTTTCAACAATTGAAGGGTCTTGTCCCCTTTGGTCAAAGACTTAGAATCTTCACCTAATGCGGATACAAGGTTGTGAAGCTGCTCCTTGGAACGAAGGGGGAGAAGGGTACCGTATTTCCCTTCTAAAAATGACGGTAAGGGAAGTATATCAGCATAGGTTTCAAGGACGTACAATCTGGCAGACTGTTCATCACTAACGGTAGATCTGCATTCCCAAATCAATCCCCGAATAATCATAGGCCTGAGGATTGAGGTGATATCCTCTTTTTTATCATGGGGGAAATTGGTCCCCATTTTTTCAACTGTGAGAGAACTCCCTTCGGAGAGTATATAGAAGAGTAGATCGTAGCTGCGTTTGGGTAGCCTGTCCAGCATTCGGTTCGCTTGCTCCGGATTACTCATAGCTGTATTCAACTTTGCCTGAAGTTTATCCAGGGGCTCTATCATGGCGTCGTGCGATCCCAGCCAAAAAGCAGCTATTCGTCGTAACGCGGTTTCATTCAGCTTGCTTAAACCGTCTGTCAGGGCTTCGAATTGTCCTTTCTTGTGGATAAGAAAATATCTCTCATCTCTGTCTGTAAGGTCTTTTCTTTTCATATCTGTCAGTTTGTCTATCAATTTTATCTCGATCTCCTCAAGCGTGCTTTGGAGAGGTGATCTCGAATTGACTCTTTGCTTTAATTAATTGTAATTGTGGATTACCATCAGGGGGACTTAGGATACAAAGACCTGCAGGGATCTCACTTGCGTCGGCCCATGCTGATGGGGTTAGTTATGTGCTGCTCTTCAGGGGCGTAATCCACAGACGTCTCTGCCTCGGCCCGTCAAATTCTGCCAAAAAAACTGATTGCCAGGTACCAAGCTTTATCCTACCGCCTTCGACTGGGACGTGTACCGAACTTCCAACTAATGATGCCTTGATGTGCGCTGCGGAATTGCCTTCTGAATGTAGATAGCCATCGGTGAAAGGTATCTTCTTTTCCAGAGAGGACAGAATGTCCTGCATAACTGCCGGATCAGCATTCTCGTTAATCAGAATGCCAGCCGTGGTATGAGGAACGAAGGCAATTAATGCTCCGACATCTATCCCACTTTGCTCCACTGCATCCTGGAGAAGTCGATCGACCTCTATTAGATCGCAACGCTTATCGGTTTTTACCTGGAATTCGTACACTTTATGGCTTTTCATGGTAAAAAAAAACCCATCCGGGCCGAAAGGGAATTATTTATTCACACGGCCGCGATCGCCAGAAATCCTTCCTTAAATAAGATTTCACCGGCAGATCGCTCAGCATGCTATATTATAATAAAAAAAAAGGAAAAAGTCAAGTGAATAGGGCAAATGTGTTAAAAAAAATGAAAATCGGATATAAGTCTGTTATATTCAGAGATAATAAGCGGTAAAGTTGCTATCATTTATAAAATATTTTCGAAATAATAGTGTTTTGCTAAGGTTTTTTAAGCCCAATATTTAAAATTATACATAATGTATCAAATTACGCCGAAAAATCGGAAGTACTTTTGAACTGCTGTTGTCGGAGTGTTTCGAAGAGACATATTGCCGCAGCCGCGGCCGCGTTCAAGGAGGCGACTTTGCCCTGCAGGGGAATATTCATAAGGACATTGCA
>CBDUWK010000091.1:0-7794 GCA_965370905.1 uncultured bacterium
AACTGGAAACCAGCAAATATTTCTTCTGGATCGTACATTATAAAGATGACTTCGGATGAGCGTACTATCTCAACGAGGGCTATCCTCCTAAAGTAACAATAACTGTCAACGAACCAACAGCACCTGACTTCTGCAGCGGTCTTCGGCTGAATTAAGCAAATTTGATTAGAAAAACAGATGCCAATTTACGAATTCATTTGCAGTAAATGCGACCATAAATTCGATGAGTTAGTCAGCGTTTCATTTGATATCCACGGCATTCATTGTCCTGAATGCAAATCTAACTCACCGCGCAAGCTAATGTCCGCCTTCGGTTTCTCCTCGGGCGATAAAACAGTCTCATCGACTGGTGGTGACGCCTGCTCCAGTTGTCATGCTACCAGCTGTAAAACGTGTCATTAACATTTTAAAGCACATGAATAGAAAGCGGCTCGAATCATCGAGCCGCTTGTTTATTTCTCCGGATCAAAGCTATTAGATCTGCATCACTTCATTAGCGCCATCTTCCTTACAGAGGTGAAATTGCCCGCTTCCAGTTTGTAGAAGTAGATGCCAGATGCTAAGCCAGAGGCGTCGAATACAGCGCTATATGTGTTTGCTTCTCTAAGCTCGTCAACAAGGTTCGCAACCATACGTCCCGTCAAATCGTAGACAGCCAGCTTCACAAATCCGGTCTCTGGGACTTCATAACGGATGGTGGTTACCGGATTGAAGGGATTAGGGATATTCTGGGAAAGTGCATGCTTTAAGGTCCTCACACTCACCGTAGCCGACACTTCCGAACGTCCGTCTTCGAAGATAGTTTCTAAGGCGTATGTATAAGTTCCACCTGCTGCAATATTATCATCCTCAAAGCGGTAGTAGGCAGTTTCGCAAGATCCGCCACTGGCGAGAATGATTTCAGAGTTCACCTGGATGAGATCATCTTCCGATCCGCGCAGTACATTATACCCGTAGCAGTCTATTTCACATGCTGTAATCCAAGTGATCACCACACAACCATCTTCAAATTCACCGGTGAAAGAAGCTAATGTAATCGGTGTTACCACTCCTCCACCGGGGAAGACGTCGATGATACCGTCAATTGTAGCATCAAAATCGATCCATGGCTCATCGCTACTTGGCGGCCAATTATCATGCACTTGAACCATCTCCGTTGGGGTATCATTATAACCTACGAAAGTCATGGCATGACTGCCATAAATCGGGTGATTCCAGGTAGTGATTTCACCCGGTCTGCCTGCGTCGACCGCATCCGTACAATTAGCATAAACCGGGTCACTGTACAGGATCGCATCGAACGCATAATTGTTGTTATACAATGGATCATTACACACGGTAATGATGCCGTCACGAATCTCAGGGTCTGTAACCCCTCCTCCAGGCACCCAACCCATGGCACTGCGCATTTCATCGCGCAAACCCCAGAAATCGGTATCAATCAAAAGGTCCCAGGGGCCATAGCCAAGGTAGGTATGGTCATCCCAATAACCCACCGTTTGAGCAGCAGAGTGCGGACCACAATCAGTATCCTCCTGATTGAAATTGGGTACATCTGCTATATAGCCCTCATCATCTGTAACTGGTGATGGAGTCGAAGTAGTCAGTTCCCAGTAATACGATGCGCTCGGGCTACCTGAGAGATCGTATATACAATCGAAGCTCTCAAATTCAGTTACCTCAATTGTGATCTGGCGGCGTGGGTTGACGATGGCACTTGCATTCGCGGTCGAGACGCGGAACCAATTGTCCAACGGGAAGATATAATACATCTCCTCTATTGTGACTCTCTGATCAAACAGCTCTTCGCCCATATCTCTCACGTCTTCTCTGAAAATCTTATGAGCGGGTAAGCCATCGCACATTTCCAATATGGGGCCGTATTGGTCATCGACAGATATGATGGTATAAGCATAAGAATCAGGATCGCGAGCTACCTGCCACCCCTCATCAATAAAGCCGGCTTGACGTAAATTATAACCTTCGAGGATTATGCTCTCATTCAGGTAGGTCACTCCATTGATTCCAAACACGAAGCTGTAAGCTGCGGGCTGACCATCAGGTTTTAGTAGAATCTCACTCTCAAGAAGGTTGACAGGGCCCCACACCGATTCTGCAGCCCATGTGGCTGCAACTAAGGCAGTCTCCTGTTGAACGGGCGTTGCAAAGATTGGTGAAGCTAAAAGCAGAAGAGCAAAAACTAAGGTAAGAAGTTTCATGTGGCCTCCTTATTAGTTTGTAAGTATTTGTTAATTAAATAATTACAATAACTTCCGAGAGGTAACACCTCATCGATACAAATTTAGTAAAATATTTTTTCTATGTCAAGCAATTTTTGTGTCCACTTTCTTAAGGATAGGTATCTGCATCACTTTATAATTTAAAGGCAATAATTACCGCCCAGTTAAGCCTCTCCCTGCTATTCCATCTTCGAGACGTTTCAAACAAATTTCTTTACCTAGAATCTCAATTATTGCAAATATGCCGGGACTGGCTGAACGTCCTGTCAGCGCCAGTCGTGCAGGATGAATTAACCTGCCACGCTTTATCGCCAGTCTTTCGGCTACCTGGTTGAAAGAACTCTCTAATCGATCCTCGCCCCAATTATCTATCTGCTTTAATTCATCCAATAACACAGAAAGATGCTCAGGTGTATCGGATTTCCAGTGTTTCTCTATTCCTTTTTCATCCCAATCGGTGGGGTCAATGAAAAAATACGACATTAAGTCTGGTGCATCTTTAAAAGCCTGCAGTCTCTCACCGAACAGGTTAACTAACCTCGTTCCATAGTCTTTATCAGGTATAGGTACACGGTTATCTCGACAGAATTCTGCAATATACGGTTTAATTTTGATCCAGATATCTTCGTTCGGTAAGGTAGAAATATATTTCCCATTCATCCACTGTAATTTAGTTTCGTCGAAGACCGCGCCTTTCGGTGTGACCCGTTCCAAGCTGAAATACTTGGTCATTTCATCGAGTGTCATCAATTCGCGATCTTCACCTGGTGACCATCCCAGCAGAGCTAAAAAATTTCTCATTGCTTCCGGGAGAATACCGCGCTCCCTATATTCTGTGGTAGAAGTCGCGCCATGCCTTTTGGATAAGCGTTTTCCATCAGCTCCTAAGATAAGAGGAACGTGGGCGAATTTCGGGATGGGGAGACCCAAAGCCAGGTATAAGAGAATTTGCTTAGGAGTGTTGGAAATATGATCGTCTCCTCTTATCACATGGGTAATACCCATAGAGGCATCATCGCCTACAACGGCAACCTGATAAACCGGCGTTCCATCGCGCCGCTGAACCACGAAATCTTCCAATTCGCTGTTGTCTACCTCGATGGCACCATGAACTATATCCTTAAAAGAGGTTATCCCTGGAGGGATCCTGAACCGAACCGCGAAATCCTGGCCTGCGTTCAGTTTTTCATTTATTTCGTCTATCTCTAAGTTTCGACAGGTCCCCGGATATCCGTATTTCTGCTCAGTGTGCTCTGAACCTCCATCTTTATTCCCGAGCTTCTCCGGATCGCAGAAACAATGGTCGGCGGCGCCATTTTCGAGTAATTTTGATACCAGATTTCGGTGTTCGTTGATTCTGTCAGACTGGAATATTGGCTCTTCATCCCAATCTAAGCCTAACCATTGTAACGCCTCGAATATCGCTTTCACAGCTTCGGGTGTAGATCTCTCTCGGTCTGTATCTTCAATTCGCAGCAGGAATTTTCCTCGCTGATTTCGGGCAAACAGCCAGTTGAAGAGAGCGGTGCGCGCACCGCCAACATGCAGGTGACCTGTGGGGCTGGGCGCGAAACGAACCCTGATCTCAGACACTCGAGCCTCCTGTCTGAGGGGGAACATCTGCTTGCTGTGCCGGAGGCATCTGCGGCGTGAGAAATCGCTTTACTTCGGATAGCTCCAGCCTTAACCCTCCAACCACTCCTGCCATTACATTATATACCGCCGCCGCGATAACCGTGATTATAGACCATATCACAGCCAGAAATATCGCCATAAACAACGCCATAACGATTGCCGCGAAGAAACCGATTTCGCCGAATTCACTGAACATCGGGTTGTCCAAAAATGGACTTACAAAAGCCATCATCTTCATAATGACCAAGGCATAGAGAATCCCAATCAGAAATCCTATCACCAGGTAGACTAAAAAACTGACCTTAAAAACAGTCAGGAGGTCGAAACGTTTGATTTCGTATGTCATTTTTATCTCCTTTTATTCAAATTATCTGCGGGGTAATTCGTTATTACTTATAAAAGTAAATCCTGTTAAGAGAGTAATTGAGGTAAACAATGAATTATACATACAAGACAATTTCGGCATCTGTGTTGGTGCTTGCTGTACTCATGCTTGGCCGAATTTCGCCAGCAATAGCTGGGGCGGATACGTTTGACATAACCTTCACAGATATGGCTGCAGAATTTGGATTGCAGCTTCTTACCACCTCCCAATGCCCTGCGTTCTTCGATGAGAATAACGATGGCAAAGAAGACCTGTACGTAGCCGCAGGGGGTTTTGTAAGCAGCGATAACGTCTATTACAGATCACGAGGTGACATGACCTTTGAGATAGCCACCGACGAAGTGGGATTGACTGATTCCGGACCCTCTTCGCAAATAGTAGCTGCGGACTTTAATAATGATGGATTAACAGACGTATACGTTGTAAGTCACAGCTACCAGGTGATTTCTAATCACATGTACTTCCGCCGGCAAGGCGGAGGTTTCATTGACGTGACTGCGGCTTCAGGTACAGGTCACTCATATGAATCACACAACGCTGTGGCGTTTGACTACGATTCGGATGCCTGGCTGGATCTATACGTAATCAGCGCCAATCACAACGGACTTGAACCAAATGCCCTGTTTCACAATAACGGCGATGGCACCTTCACCGATATGGCGGCCTCATTGGGAGTTGAAGTACTTTACGCCATGGGAATGGGCGCCTGTGTCGGTGATTTCGACAATGACGGCGATCCTGACCTATATGTAGCCAATGAGTTCGAAGATAATGTGTTTTTCCGCAATGATGGCGGAACGTTTACAGATATAACAGCCCAATCAGGCCTTATCGACAGCACCGTGAGCAAAGCCGCTTACTTCGAAGACTACGACGCAGACGGATGGCTGGATCTATACGTCGTTAACCGCGCCGGAAACGACCAGCTCTTTCGCAACAACACAGACGGTACCTTTGATGACATTACCACCGCAGCGGGTATCATTGCCGACCAGAAAGGCCGCACTTTAAGCTGGGCTGACTTTGACAACGATAGCTGGCTGGATATATTCGTCTGCAACAATAACCAGAGCAACGATCAACTCTGGCACAATAACGGCGACGGCACTTTCGGAGATGTTACCGCAACTGCCGCCATTTTCGATTTAAATTACTCAGACGCAGTTGGATTAGGTGACCCCAATGGAGATGGGTTTGTGGATATTTACATTTCCAATCTCGACGTGATGGACCGGCTTTACATGAATTCCGGCAATGAAAATCACTGGATCAGCATCAATCCTTCTGGCCGCAACACCACAAACCGATCCGGAGTCGGTGTCCGTGTCACGGTTGTAACAAATTCGCATCGTCAAATAAGGGAAGTCGGTGCAGGCGGTGGTTACCAATCATTTTCCTCGCTACCGGTTGAATTTGGTCTGGGCAGCGCTACCAACGCCGATTCAGTCATCCTGCGTTGGACAGACGGCCACATCGAAACATATACGAACGTCCCCGCAGATCAATTTTATATCGCGGTGGAAGACAGCGAACTCTATGTCTTTGCTCTTCCCGACGTCCAGATAAGCGTAACTCCACAAAATCCACCGGTAATAATCCCCTCACAGGGCGGAAACATACCTTTTACCCTTGAACTCGATAATTTTACCGGATTTCCATTACCTTTGGATGTTTGGACAGAAATCCGATTGCCTGATAATACCAGCTTTGGACCTATGATTTCCAGAAATCTGAATCTGCCCAATACAACACTTACACGCGATCTGAGTCAATCTATCCCTGCAGGTGCTCCCTCAGGGGACTACACTTATTATGCCTATCTTGGAAATCTTTCAGAACAGGCAGTGTGGGCAGTTGGGACCTTTGACTTCACCAAAAGCGGCACTGCTGACGGGAGTTCTGAGTGGGTTGTGAATGGCTGGGATGAGGAGTGCCGGGAATGCATGGATCCTCTCGATGAAGGATCCGATAATCTACCGGAGTCTCCCCGTTTAGTTGGGATTAATCCCAACCCGTTTAACCCCTCAACAACTATAGAATACGTACTCCCTAAAGCAAGTGATGTAACCCTGATGATGTATAATATCAGCGGACAGAGAGTTCTGAATCTGATAGATGGCTACCGACAGCCAGGAGTATACCGTGTTACTCTCGACGGCAGTTTATTGCCCTCAGGTGTCTATCTCCTGCACTTTCAGACTGCGGTAATTGAACAAGTTATGAAAGCGATGCTGATAAAATAAACTTGCTCGGAAATACCTGGCATATTTTGAAATCCGGGCGTTGATGACGTCCGGATTTTAATTTGTAGATTTACGAAATAAAAAGTAGTAAATAGATCTCCGGGAATTCTCTTATTTCTTCCGCCACCGTGTTCCTTCAGATGTATCCTGAATGATGATCCCCTCTGAGGCTAATTGATCGCGTATTTCGTCGCTACGCCCAAAGTCTTCTCCTAATCTCGCTTTGTTTCGTTCTTCAATTAAAGCTGCAATGCGAGTTTCGTCGATATCGATGCCCCCGATAGGTTCAATGATGTCTAATACCTTATCCCACTCTTTTAACTTCATTTCCAAAGCCTCAGCGGCTGCTACGCTTATCTCATTCAAAGTTAAGAGTCTATTAGACTCCTTGATCAGACCGAACAGAGCACCCAACGCACCGGAAATATCCAGATCATTCGCCAGAGCGTTATCGAAGGTGGTAGAAGCAGACTCGATTAACTGACTTATCCTGGTACCAACTTTACCTCTGGGTTCTCCCTTTTCTTTTAACTCGGTCAGCCGCGTTTTAAATTCATCGATCCTGTTTAAAGCTCCCTCTGTGCTTTCGAAACTCCCTTTCTTCCCTTTGGCGGGGTCATAGATCAGGTTCAGTTGCTGGCGGTAATGAGCAGACATAAGAAAGTATCGAACCGTTCTCGGTGAAATCCCTGTGGTCAGAACATCTCTGAGATAAAATGAGTTTCCCAGCGATTTAGCCATTTTTTCGCCATTGACGATGAGGTGGGCATTGTGCATCCACAGATTTACGAATTTATCGTCGTACCCGCAGACAGATTGCGCTATTTCATTTTCATGGTGCGGAAAGATGTTATCCACTCCACCGGTGTGAATGTCAAAGTGAGTCCCCAGATATTTGGTCGACATTGCAGAACATTCTATATGCCAACCAGGCCGCCCTTTACCCAGAGGAGTTTCCCAAAAGACATCGCCGTCATCTGCCGTCCAGGATTTCCAGAGAGCGAAATCTCTTACATCCTCTTTATCATACTCATCCGTATCGAAGCGTAAACCTGCTCTTAACTTATCTGGTCGCACATTCGCGAGACGACCGTACTCAGGATAACTACTGATGCGAAAATATATGGACCCGTCAGCTTCGTAGGTGTATCCTCCCTCAACAAGTTGTTGAATGAGATGAACCATCTCAGGAATATGTTCAGTAGCTGCGGGATAAAACTCAGCTCTCTCCAGGCGCAGGGTATCCCAATCTTCAAAGAAGGCGTCCTTGTATTTTTTAGTATACTCTTCA
>CBDUWK010000092.1:0-7791 GCA_965370905.1 uncultured bacterium
ATTACAATAAACTTCATCACCATCTGACATGAGATCTCCATCCGTATCAGCATTCAAAGGATCGGTACTGTGCGTGTTAACTTCTTCTCCGTCCAACAATTGATCACCGTCAGAATCGGGATTCTTGCGGTCTGTACCGAGCTGTTTTTCTTCCTTGTTGATCAGGCCATCCTTATCAGGATCAGCGTAGGGACTGCCCATGGAAAACCTAAGTCCGAGCATTCCAGTAGCATAACTGTCATCATCATCACTATTCTGGGGATTGAGCGCATCATTGAAGGTGAAATTGTGTCCACCGTGTAAATCGAAGGAAATGGCTTCACTGGCACGAACCTGCAATCCCACTCCATAAGGAATAAAGGGTGCCCAACCCGATAATTCCGCATCTTCTTCGTAGGTGGGGGGGAGTTTCTGGACATCATAATATAGACCTCCAACACCAGCGTAAAGGTAGGGGATTACGCTGGTAGAAGCCACAGGACTGAATTTGAAACGGTACTCAATGGGAACTACTTCAGCTTCATGAGTGTCATCTTCACCGCGGATGAGGCCGAATCCAACACCGAGTTCACCTTGCAGCATATCCAAAATGGGGTGAGCAAAATAGGCACGCACCATTGGCCTAATCGCATATTCTTCCGATTCGCTAAGTCCAACTGTAGCTCCTCCAGCGACGCCTACTTCAGTTCCTATTGCTTTGAACTGAGCGTTTGCCTGCAGGGATAACCCCAGACATGTAGTTATCAGGCAGGGAATCAATAAAAGTTTTCGCATTTTTGCCTCCTAGTAGAGTTTAATGGTTGAACTGCTTGGTTTAATGTATGTAGACAATCATTTGCCAAAACGGTTGGTATACGGATTCGAGTCATATTGCTGATAGATAAAATTGCGCTAATAATACGACCAGGAAGAATAGTAATTTGTGATAGTTATCACATATTCATCATAGCTTAGATTCCTATTGTTTAAGCCAAATTTTAAGTGATTTGCTGAATAAGTTACGGGGCTGTCCCAAAACCCAGTATTCGCGTCATTGCGAGGAAAGTCCCGTAGGGATTCCTATGGAATAGTGACGAAACAATCTATTATTTTACATTGAGTTAGAGATTGCTTCGCTTTGCTTGCAATGACTTTTCCGGTGCTTTTGGGACAGCCCCTTTATTTTGAATCAGCGCAACTTTTTATTGGATATCAGCGCGTAGGAATTCAATGCGGCGATTCTGCTGACGTCCTTCCTCGGTATCGTTGGAGGCAACAGGTTTCGCCTCTCCATAGCCGTTGACAATCAAGCGTTCAGGTTCTATGTTCTGGCCAACTAACCAATCTTTAACAGCCTGAGCACGTTTCAACGAGAGTTCCATGTTGAACGATTCTGATCCGAGTTCGCAGGTATGACCTACGACTTCCACTCTAACTTCAGGATATTGTATTAATATCTCGTAAACAGTTTTCAAGTTTTCTTCAGCTGCGGGTAGAATTTTGGCGCTGCCGAGATTAAACAGAAAATCAGCTGGAATTGCGATGTCATCTTCCGCAGCCAGCGGATTAGTGCCCCTGGTTACTTCGATACCATCTTTAACAAAACCACCGTCAGTGTCGGCTATCAACGGATTGGTTTTATGATCCATAACCTCAGCGCCATCAGTGAGTTCATCTGCATCGGTATCCGCTACATTCGGATCGGTATTGTACTCAAGAACCTCTGCGCCGTCAGCCAAGTTATCTGAGTCAGTATCATTCAGATTAGGATCTGTGGAGTAACGCGATATCTCGTCGCCATCACTCAGTTCATCGCCATCACTATCAGCAGCGAGTGGGTCGGTGAGATAGGTGTTTATTTCTTCACCATCTTTCAAGCCATCACCATCTGTATCTGGCACATTGGGATCGGTCAGAGTGTTCTTTACTTCTGCGAAGTCGGTCAGGCCGTCATTGTCACTGTCAGGTGCAAGTGGATTGGTAAGATATTGGTTGACTTCTTCACCGTCCCATAGCCCATCTCCATCAGTATCAGGATTATGTTTATCCGTTCCGATCTGTTTTTCGTCCTTGTTGACCAAACCGTCTCCATCAGGATCACGGTTTCCACTTGCGAGAGCATATTTCAATCCCACTGTGAAAGCCAGGAAGCTGTCATCATCATCCCCATTTAAGGGGTTCAGGAGATCACTAAAGCTGAAGTATTCACCTCCGCATACATCCAGGGATAGATCTTCAGAGAAGTAATATTGCAGACCTAATCCGAAAGGTATGATGGCAGTCCAATCGGCAATATCTTTATTTGGTGGTGCATTTTCCGGAACGGTGGTCACCTCATAATAAAGGGCGCCGAAGCCGAGATAGAAAAAAGGTTTGATCGTTTCAGATGCGATCGGACTAATTCTCATGCGAACATCGATTGGAATCAGATTCGTTTCGAATTCGCCGTCACCGTTCTGGGCGAGACTCACACCCAATTCGGTTTGATAATGCTCACTCCAGGTAGTTCCCAGAGTAGCGCGGAGATGTGGTTTGAATTCGTTTTCCTCCGACTCGTTCTGTCCTAACGCCGCACCGACTCCAAGGCCAACTTCCAAACCCAGGTCGTTCCCTTCAGCTGGAAGCGGAGTAAACCACGCCAGATTCAGCGCAAAAATCGTGATTAAAAGGTATCCCTTTTTCATGATTGTCTCCTTAATTTGTATTCACTCTTTATAATTCGGTAAAATAGGGAATAAAGGTGATGATTTCAATAGAAAGTCGCAAAATATAACAACGCGAATTAACTCATCCACCAAATCACCCCCTTCAGGGAACGCGTATCGACGCCAGAACGTCCTCCGTAGTGCACACGAATGAGAATCCATAGGCGAGGTTCATCAAAGTGGCGAGGTGCAGCTCTTCGCTGACTGTGGCAGTAGCATCCGCCAGGAAGAAGACGCGGTAATCTCGGCAATAGGCATCGCGTGCAGTCGATTCGCAGCAGAGATTGGTCATGACTCCGCAGACGACGAGATCCTCGATTTTAGTACAGCGAAGGACTGTTTCAAAATCGGTGTTGTAGAAGGCGCTGTAGCGGTGTTTGGCGATGATTTTTTCACCTGGTTGGGGGGCGATCTGCTGAAATACTTCAGCTTCCGGGTATCCTTCACGGATCATATCGCCCCACCACCAGCCCATGATGCCTGCGTCGGATCCATCAGGGTTATGGGCATGTCTGGTAAATATGACGGGCCGCCTTCCATCACGGAAGGCGGCGATCAGTCTTTGTACGTTTGGGAGGATGGCTTTGCCAGCGGACAGAAAACTGCGACCTTCGCAATCGATGAAGTAGTTCTGCATGTCTATGACGAGCAGGGCTGATGAATCTACATTAAGCGAAAGTTGATGATGCTGGTAAGGCGCTATGCTTTGCAGCCATTTCTCGGTAAATTCAGAAATATTTTCGCTGGTTATTACTGTTTGTTTTGTCATATTCTATCTACGTAACTATTATTTCTGAAGCACCACCTTGCGGACATCTCTGAATTCTCCTGCCCGGAAATTCAGGAAGTAGATACCGGAAGGCAGACCGGCAGCATCGAAGATCAGCTTATGAATTCCGGGAGGTTGCTGCCCCTCATTCATTCTCCGTACCAGACTTCCATTCAGATTGTAAACGTCTACGATTACCTCCGTCAAGGCGGGAAGACTGAAAGTCATAGTGGTTACGGGATTGAAGGGGTTAGGATAGGGCGCTTCCAGACTGAACGAGACCGGTTGAAGCTTTATGTCGTATGGTTCCACTGCCACAACTTCATAGTCGAGCAACTTTTCAGAATAGCCAAAACTGGATTGCCCCATGAAGGTGGAGGCAGGCTGGAAGAACTCGAGACCGCCAATCCCAAAAGAGAGCCACACGTCCTGAAAGCCTTCCGCGATTATGGACCAATACGGTTCATAAATTGTTAATTCGACGTAAAAATCAAGGCGAAGTTGATAGGTGTCGCTGAAGGTACCCCCGGGTACGGTCCAGGCACCAAAGTCAATCACCTCACCATTCATTGCAGTTGAAATCTCCATCGAATCACCTATTTCAGAAATGATGGTATCGAGTGCCTGCCAGGTGTATCCCACAGGATTAGGTAGTATGCACATATCCGCTTCGACCCAGGTTACCTGGTCCCACATCTGCAGTATCATTTTCAGCGTATCCCCTTCTGAGCGCATGTAATTAACTTCATTTAGGAAATGACTTGCGTGACTGATGTAATAGGTGTTGTTGTTTATTAGCGTATCTCCAACAATCGTCGATGTGGTGTTATATGATAAACCTGGAATCGGGTTTCCCAGCGAATCCAATTCCTCACCCTCATATTCCCACCAGGACCCGATAGAGAGCGGGAAATAATCGTGAGCCGCCCCGCTCAAAGCAAATGCCGAAAGAACTATTAGTACTATGATAACCTGTCTCATGATAGACCTCCACAGATTTTTTGATTGGTTTCTTGTTTATTATCAGTAAAGTATAACGATCACTCTTCTTGGCCCGTGAGCGCCCCTGACCAGAACTTTCTCGATGTCCGCAGTAAGGGACGGGCCGGTTACCCAGGTCATGGGAGTATCGCTCAAGTCAGTGTTTTCTGAACGAGCGGCTTTCAAGTAGCTGAATTTATTAGCAAAAAGCAAGTCTTTCTTTAAGATTGCCAGATGAACCGGCGGCAGCAGAGCAGCAAGACGTCCTCTTTCTGAGGTATGGGCTAGTACTGCGGTCCCAGTATCCGCGATGCCAGCCTGGGCGGTGGTGATACCGAGATCAGCAGATGCAGATTGATTTAGTTGGGTTTTATCAGGAAAGATGGCTTTCCCGGTTATCTCTTCAATTAGTTGAGGTAAGCCAATCTCTTTTAATTCGGAATCGTTGCCAATCAGGATTTGTTTTTTACTGAAATCGGATAATATTTCCTCTAATTTCGCCTTCAGTGCTTTGTCGTTTTCTAAAACATGGCATTCTCCCCCCGCGATCTGTAGCATTTGAGTAAACTTTTCGATGATTTGATCCTCTTTTGAGCTAGCGGGTGATGGTTTTATCTTTGCATCTCGAGATTTTCCTGTTTCAGAAGGAATTCCCTTATTCGCAGAGCGGATATTTGCTAAGATATCCTGTTTTGAACTTGATGAATTCATTTCTTTATAGCTCAATCATTTTTATCCTTAAACTCCTGGCGGAACATTTCAGAAAAACTTCGGGGAGCTAAATCCGGTCCAGCATGTTCTCTATTCCAGATTGGTAGTTTGGGTGACCACCGGTCTTTCAAAATGTCATGTATCAGGAATCGGGGGAGGTTGGACAAAGATTCGTACAGTTCGGGTCGATCCATCAGGGCAGACCAGGTGGACATAAGGGCTTTTTCAGGTTTTAAACCTGCTTGTGAACCGATGATTTTGCTCCTGAGGTCGAGCAGATGATGGTGCAGAGGAATTTTTACCGGACAGGTTTCACTGCAACGGCCACAGAGACTTGAAGCGAAGGGATGATCAGCAGCTTCCTGCAGACCGAGGAAGAGCGGCGCTAAGACTGAGCCGATGGGGCCGGGATATACCCAGCCGTATGCGTGCCCTCCGACGCGGCGGTAAACGGGACAGACATTTAAACATGCTCCGCAGCGGATGCAGTTTAAAATGGAGCGCAGTTTTGGATCGGATAAAGCTTTGGTGCGTCCATTATCGAGAATTACTATATGCAGCTCTTCGGGGCCATCCAAATCACCCTTGGCGCTGGGACGGTTGAAGAACAGTACAGAGCCAGTGATTCTTTGCCCGGTAGCAGATCTTGGCAACAATTCGAGGAGGACGAGGAAATCTTCCCAGGAAGGGACTATTTTTTCGATTCCCATCACGGTGATCTGCACCCTGGGAATGGCGCTGACCAATCTGCCGTTGCCCTCGTTTTCCACCATCACCGGGGTACCGGTTTCGGCTATGGCGAAGTTTGCTCCAGTGATACCGATATCGGCCTGCAGGAATTTTCCCCTCAATATTTTACGGGCAATGCCGATAAGTTCAACTGGATCCTCGACATAGTCAGCGCCCAACTTATCTGCGAACAGTTTCCCGATGTCCATTCTCGACAGATGCAAGGCGGGTGCGGTGATATGCGAGGGCATCTGGCCGGCGATCTGCACGATATATTCACCGAGGTCGGTTTCGACAACTTCGAAGCCCTGTTCTTCAAGAAAAGGCGTTAGACCGATCTCTTCGGTGGTCATGGATTTGGATTTGGTGATGATGGGTTTCTTATCATCCTTCGGTGAGGGCAAAGCGTGCTGCGCCCCTACAGCATTTTGACAAATACCCCCGATAATATTATTCGCCTCTGCCGCATCTCTGGCCCAATGGACTTTGATGCCTTTGGCTTCCGCCTGTTTTTCGAACGTTACCAGATGTTTGTCGAGTTGGGCAAAGGTACGGTCGCGGATTTGAGCGCCTTGATCGCGCAGATCTTCCCAGTTAGGCAGTTCCGCGACGATCTCGTCGCGTTTAGCAATGGAATGATCGGTGGCTTTTATAACTGCAGCGCGGAGGCGGTCGTCGGTAAGCACCTGACGTATGTTGGTCTTTATATGGCTAGCTGATTTCACGTTCAAGTTTTATGTTTAGGATTCTTTAAGCCTTTATCGAGCTTATTGCGGACTTCGCGCAGAACGGAGCTGTGCAGATCGGATTCATATCGATCGATAAAGGCTCGGATTTTATCGGGATGACTCTTGGTTCCTTCGCGCAGCACCCAGGAAATCGCCTTGATGATCATTTTCTCTCTGGAATCTTTATACCAGGAAATGATTTCCAGATAGCGTTCGAAGTTACCATAGCCTTTACGCAGGGGCAAGGCAGTTGCAACAATTAGCAGGCGGCGTCCCCAGACGGAGGGATAATCCCTGTATTCCAACAGATCATCAATCGTTATAACGTCTTGAAGGATCATCTCGCCCAGCAATTTGTAGCCAAGGGTATCGGTAGTTTCCCAGCCAGAAAGCTGAGGCACCCAGACCCGAACGTGCCCTAAAAGCTCCTTTGTCCAATGTTTTCTCAGTCTATAAAGCCCTTCCATTCCGATAGAGACCAATTCCCGAATGCGGCGGAGAAAAGCTTCGTCGGTGAATTTGACCATCGCCTCATAGTCTTCAACCGTTTTCAGGTTCTTGTACAGAGGCTTTGAGAACTCTCGCAGGACAGGGACCCTGACACCGACTGAGGTCCAGGGACCACCCTCAGAGGTTGGACTCTGTGGAGCGAAATAGTCGATGGACTCAGCGTATTTGGGGTCGGCGAGAGGTTTGAGCTGTTTTAGGATGTTATCTACGTTCATAAATTACTCAGCGCAAAATGGAAAATGTAAATATTCTTCCCTGTCAGGTCACACAGTTTCGCCGCAAGACCTAACATAACAAAAAATTATAATTTCAAAGCCTGTGCCATGATTCTCAATGCGTGCATTGTTCTTATTTCAAAGCCGCGGCGGCGGATGAGGCCATTTAAGTGCATCAAGCAGGAATCGTCCACCGCAGTAAGGAATTGGGCGCCGGTTTTCTGGATGGCAGTAAGTTTGTCCAGACCGATGGCGGCGGACAGTTCGGGGAATTTAACCGAAAAGGTGCCTCCGAAGCCACAACATTCTTCGGAACCTTCGGGAATGATGAGGTTAAGATCGCCAATGCTCGACAACAGCGCTTTAGGTTCCCTATCAATGCCGAGTTCTCTGCGGGCGTGGCAGGATTCGTGCATGGCAACGCTAATGGGGAACCTCCCCCCTATCTCGTGGATTCCGAGTAC
>CBDUWK010000093.1:0-7635 GCA_965370905.1 uncultured bacterium
CCAGGGTGGTGGATTTCCCGCTGCCTGTGGGACCGGTCAGTAAAACCAGACCGCGATCCCGCAGCGCCAAATCCTTCATCACTTCCGGAAGCCCGAGCTCCTCAAAAGATCTGATCTCGGCTGGAATGGTTCGAAATACTGCCGCTACCCCCAAAATTTGCTGGAATACGTTAACACGGAAGCGCGCAATGGCTTCCAGTTTGTAGGAAAAGTCAATCTCTTTAACCTCTTCGAACCGCTCCTTTTGGGGTTCGCTCAAGATCGGAAAGATTAATCCTTCCATAACCTCCTGCGTCATCATGGGTAGCGCCAACTTGCGCATGGTCCCATGAACTCGGATCATAGGAATCGATCCGGTGGAGAGATGAAGGTCCGAAGCTCCTTGTTCGACGGCGAAATTAAGAAGCTGGTTTATGTCTTGGATATTCAAGGTTAGCAGTTCTCCATTAAGCGGTCTATTCGAAACCGGTATCGGACGGGAGTCCGTAACCCGTGAAGCGGCCTTGACTTACTTCATAAACGACGACCTCACCGGCTCCGCCCTTCATTTTTTCTGTAGACGTGGCCGTGATCTGATCGAGCTGATCCTGGCTGCCGACGATCTGAAATTCCCACTGATCGTGTGTGGACAGGTCGATTGTGAGATACATCTCTTCTTCGAGGATAGCTATATCGGAGGGGTACTCTCCCGTATCCTGGTAGTACATCTTGGCGGAGTTGTAGATTGCACCGATGGTAGCTTGCGGATCAGCCGCTCGAGCTCCCTGCACGTACTGTACATAAATCGGCACCGAAATAGCCGCCAAAATCGCCACGATTACCACAACGATCAGGACTTCGATTAAGGTGAAGCCCCCATCTCTCTTTAGAAATCTTGGTAACATTTTACTCACCTCACTATGCGTTGATTGATTCTGCTACATTATAGTATAATATAACAATTTTTTGTTCAAATGCAACAGTTGAATTAACAAATAACTATATTTTCTTCAACTATTCTCTTTAGGCATGCAAGACACCAAAATTTCCTAAAACGCAATTATTATACCAAAAAAGAGCCATAATTATACGGCTCTTAAGTAGCGAAATAAAACCGGTTACTGCAAGGATAACATCTCTTACGCAAGAGTTGCACTTAATTGCGCAGTGCTTTAACCATCTGCCATAATCCCCAGCATAAGATGATAGCTGCAATGACAAAGTTCAATGCCAATATGTTGCTCCCACCGGTAATTTGTTGATACCACTCTGTGCTGACGACAGGTTCAAGTTTTCCCAGGCTCGGTATGATATTGAAATCGGAGAAGAAGGAAGCAACTCTTTCCATCAGCCTTTTACCGAAGGGGGCGCCGAACCTTCCCACCATCAGCCCGATAAAGGTAACTACCAGTCCCATTGCCAGAGCCAGCGTCCAATCAGGGAGCTTTCCAATTATGCCCTTTTTCGGAAGTGCTGCAACTACTTCCCGGCTAAACCCCGCGGGTGCCTGGATTAGCTGTTGGCTTCGCAGCACGGAATCCAGGGATTTCTCTTCTTCCAGGATGCCGCGGCACACCGGACAAGAACTCAGATGCAGTTCAAACTTCCTGCGTTCATCATCCTGTAGTTCGCTGTTCAGATAATCTTCTATGAAATGTAGATGGGGACATTTCATTTTGAATATCTCCTGGTTTTTAATAACTTATCGGCGCTCTTGCGCATGTGAGCTCTGGCTCGATGAAGATAGGCTTTTACGGTACCTACCGGATGCCCTAAGATAGAGGCAATTTCCTGACAATTCTGGTCTTGCAGATAAAAAAGTACTACAATGGGACGATAGACCTCCGGCAGATCGGTAATGAGCTTCTCGGCTAAATCGCTATCGGCAATCGTCACATCGAAATCTTTCCTCCGGTCGTCAAGGGGAGTTAGAGATTCCAGTTCATCTGATTCATAGCGGTCAACCGGTTTACTCATACGCCTGAGTTCGCTCAGGCAGGTATTGATAGTGATCCTATATAACCAGCTCGAGAATTTGCTCTGTCCTCTGAATCCGGAAATGGCGCGCCAGGCGCGAATAAACGCTTCCTGAGCCACGTCCTTGGCCCGCTCCGAATCCCCTAAGGTACGGCAAGCCAGATTATATATTTGATCCTGAAAAGCTTCAACCAGTCCCCCGAACGCCTCGCGATCCCCCTTTTTGGCGCGCCGAATCAGCTCCTCATGAGAAGATATTGTCTCAGTATCAGGCGGCATCTATTTATTAAGACTCAAGGGTCGGTCAAAAAGTTGCAACAATCTAATAAAATCAATATTCCGGTGTAATCCAAGCATAATAATCGCTTTTGTAGGATTGGAATAGGGGTTAGGGGTTAGGTTCTAGGGATTGGTTTTTGCTTGCGCGGTATGTTTCGTGACAGCCCGGAAAAGGAGATAGCTTTTCAAAATTTCTATCTCAATACAATAAATACCTTGATTTTGGGAGAGAAAATTAGTATATTATAAAGTTACCGTCCTTAACCTCGTGGAGAAAAAAATGAAATCATCATCTCCTTTTATTGCTATTCTGATAACCGCCTGTTTGTGTATAAGCGCAACGGTCGTCCATGCTATCAATCCAACCGTGAACATGCAACAGGCGCGTCAGGCAGCCGAGAACTGGCTGGATTATTATGTCTCTGACGAAGGTTCCTGGGGAGACGCTGATAAGCCCACTATCAGAGATGCTGATGTCATCACAAATGGAGATGACACACTGGGTTACTATTTTGACGTGAATCCGCAGGGCTATATCCTGTGTCCCGCATCCAATCTTCTTCCTCCAATAAAAGCGTATTCGACCTCACATGGTTTACAATTTGATAATGAACACAGCTTTGGGAATATATTGCGCGGAATCCTGCTCAGGAAGACTAATATCATAGATCAATATAACGGAAATCTGTCGTTACTTGAGGATGCAGGTTATAACAGTTCTGGTATCAGTAAGCATCAGCAACTCTGGAAGGTATTTAACCAAGATCAACAGGAGTTCTTTGAATCCTTCTCAGATAATACAGATGATTTGGGGCCGCTTTTATCTACCATCTGGCATCAAGGAGACCCCTACAACCAAATGTGTCCAGAGATCGGTGGGGAAAATTGTGTTGTTGGATGTGTTGCAACGGCGGCGGCACAGATAATGAAATATCATAACTGGCCACCGAGTGGTGAAAGTAGTAATAGTTACCAGTGGCAAGGGCAAACACTTTCTGCGACTTTCAGTGACACATACGATTGGGGAAATATGTTGAATTCATATGGTAGTTCTGCGACACAGACACAAATAGATGCAGTAGCAGAACTATGCTTTGAGGTAGGTGTTGCCTTTGAATTAGACTATGGTCTTGAGTTAACAAGCCTTTATATGTCTCAAGTTGGTAACTTTCTTACCGTTTATCCAGAATATTTTCGGTACAGCGATGAAATCGACAGAGAGGATCGAGTTGACTATACAACAGCACAGGAATGGTTCGCAATGATCCAAAACCAAATAAATGCCTATCAGCCAATGCAGTACCAAGTTGTTGGACACTCGATTGTATGTGATGGTTGGCGACTGAACGGTGATATAAACCAAATTCATCTAAATTACGGTTGGGGAGGAGCATGGGATAACTGGTATGCAGTTGATGAATTGCATCTCGGCAATCCTGATGAAGAATTTCTAATTCGCCAAATTATTCCTTCCGGAACTGAAGTCTCCGGTGACGTCTCTGGTACATGGACGGCAGAGAATAGTCCTTATCTGGTCACAGGAGATATAACTGTAACAAGTGCACAAAATTTAATCATAGAACCGGGCGTGGATGTAATTTTTCAGGGAAATTATCAATTCATTGTAAATGGATTGCTCCATGCTATGGGGATGGAAAATGACTCCATAACTTTTAGTCCTGCGAATACATCTGAAGGGTGGGAAGGAATAGCATTCTATAATCAGGATGCTTCAAAATTAGGTTATTGTGTGGTTGTGAATGCAGGTTCACTTTATAGTGATGTCGGAATATTGTGTGAGAACGATTCTTTGGCGATCAACAATTGCAGAATCAGCAATAATTCGGGTACTGGAATTAATTGCCTTTATTCAAACCCAACTATAAGCCATAGTGTTATAAGTGAAAATGGGCATTGGGGGATCAATTGCTACTACTCTAATCCGCTCTTAGAAAACAATATAATATACGCTAATTCCATTGGAGTATATTGTAATTTTTCAGATCCTGAAATTATTAACTGCTTGATTATTGAAAATGACAGTCATGGCATTTCTTACTTAAATTGGAGTGATTTGATATTAAAAAGTACTGGAATTATAGCAAATTCAGGTGAGGGAATTGGAAGTAATTCTGCGGTTTGTACTTTATTTCTAACCAATTGTATTGTGTGGGGCAATAGTTACGGAATAGGGGCACCTATTGGTACTGTCACAGTTAGCTATTCCGACATCCAAGGCGGTTGGACAGGTCAAGGAAATATCAATCAAAATCCTTTATTTGTTCCCGGCTCTCAAGGCAATTATTATTTGTCCCAAACTGCCGCCGGACAAGCATTTCAAAGCCCCTGTGTCGATGCAGGTGATCCCACATCACAAATGATAATCGGAACGACACGGACGGATGGGATTCAAGACGAGGGCATCATAGACATGGGTTATCATTACAACTACGGTGGCTTTATTATTCCTGAATTGACTGTTGTTATTGAGCCAGTCAATCCCCCAATTGTAATTTCTCAAACTGGTGGTTCATTTGAATTTGATCTCACCCTTGATAATTCTACAACCCAATCAGAAACCTTCGATCTATGGTGCACAGTTGAGATACCAGCAGGCGCGCAGTTCACCGTCTTAGGGCCATTAAATCTTACTTTGCCAGCAGGAGCGAATATTACCCGCTTGCGTTCACAGCTTGTACCCGAGCACGCACCGGGTGGAGAGTACACCTTTTGGGCTTTTATCGGCGAACATCCATGGATTGTGGATAATCTCGATTTCTTTAACTTTACCAAGGAAGGTACTGATTCAGAGTGGATTAGTTCAGACGGCTGGTTATGCACTGGTGAATCCTTCGCGGGCGAAGAGTTATTGCTACAGGACGCAATTCCAACCGATTTCGCCCTTCTTGGCGCGTACCCCAACCCCTTCAATCCCACAACAACAATCAGTTTCGAGTTGCGAGATGCGAGTTCCGTGTTGTTGAATGTCTTCGACATTCAGGGACGTGAAGTAGCAAGGTTGGTCAACGGCTGGCGGGAGGCGGGTCAGCATGAGGTTACCTTCGATGCTTCTAATCTCGCCTCTGGTATGTATTTTTATCAGATACAAGCAGGGGAATTTTCAGCAGTGAAAAAGATGGTGTTAGTGAAATAGATAAAATTACATAAATAAGGGATGGATTGAAAATGAGCTTAGCAACTACACACAGCAAACACGTCCTGGGAATATCCGCGAGACAAGCTATTATTATTTTAATAGCATTAGTTCTCATATTTCCAACATTAATTCACGCGACGCAGCAGGTAAACCTGTCCGATTCTGAGGAGCCTTTCAGCGTAAATATCCTCGAAATGAGCCCTGAGCAGACGATGATAAGTTACAAAGTGAACCGATATGCGTACGATGAAATCCAGATAGACGGCGATAATTATCTAATCCTACAGAAACCTTCCAAAGAGAGCATGCGAGAGGACCAAGGATATCCCCGTCTGCCCCGCATCAACCGATCCCTGCGCATCCCCGATGACGGGATCATGGGCTTCGAGATCATTTCATCGCAATATATCGAGGTCACTGATATAGACATCGCCCCCTCCAAAGGACATCTGCTCCGTTCTATCGACCCTGCAACCGTCCCTTATACTTTTGCTGATGTCTATCAGCAAGATGCCTTCTATCCGGGTAACATCGTCAATATCCAGAAACCATACATCCTGCGCGATTACCGCGGTGCCGTGGTCGAACTGAATGCGTTCCAGTACAATCCTGTTGCACGCGTTCTAAGAATCTACACGGACATTAGCATTGAAGTGAAGAAGACCGCGTCCGGCGGAGAGAATACACTGGTACGCAGTCGATCCTTGACAAGGATCGATCCCCAGTTCAAGAAGATTTACCAGCGGCGTTTTTTGAACCAGTCTGCACTGGATTATCCTACTTTGGAGGAATCCGGGGACATGCTGATCATCTGCTATGATGATTTTGTTGATGAAATGACCGAGTTTATTGATTGGAAAAGACAGCGCGGTATCCCGACTGAATTGGTGCCTGCTTCGGAAGCAGGGAATACTCCTGAACAGATAAAAAACTACATTCAAAATTATTATCATAGCCATAATTTATGCTATGTGCTGTTTGTCGGTGATGCTGCTCAGATTCCTACGTTCTCAAGAGATCTGGATTCCGATCCCATCTATTCTCAGTTGTCAGGCAGTGACAGCTACCCAGATATCTTCGTCGGGAGGTTCTCCGCTGAAAACATTGCGCAGGTTGCCACGCAGGTGCAGCGGACGATTGATTATGAAAGATATCCAGATCCATCTGGCAGTTGGTATGACAAAGGATTTGGCATTGCCAGCACTGAAGGTCCATTTTGGGAACATTATGGTGAATTCGATTACACCCACATGACAAACATTGCATATAAACTTCTGGATCATACCTATACTCAGGTTGACAGTGCTTACGATCCCTGGTGCACGATGGAGATGGCTGTTGACTTCATCAATGATGGTAAAAGTATTCTATTTTATACAGGTCACGGCGGCCCGGAGGGTTGGGGTACATCAGGCATATCCACAGCGGAAGTGGATAGGTTTGTAAACAGCAACATGCTTCCGCACGTGAACAGTGTCGCCTGCAATACCGGTCAGTTCGTGGAATATACCTGTCTGGGTGAAGCCTGGCTGCGTGCGACCGATGCAAGAACCGGAGAACCCACAGGAGGAATTGGATTTTACGGCAGTGTGGAAGGAATGACCGGAGCGCCTCCGCTGGATATGCAGGATGAAGCGATAGATGTGCTTGTTGCCGATTCAATGCTGACCCTGGGAGGGATCTGTTTCAGCGGTTCAATGCTGATGATGGATAACTACCCCTACCCCGACGTCGGACCGTGGGAATTCGCCAATCTGACCATTTTTGGTGATCCGTCTGTTAGTCTACGTGGTGGTGTTCCTAATCCACCGCTGGTATCACACAATCCGGAAATACTGGTTAGTGTATCTTCTTTCAATGTAACGGTTACTTCGCTCTCAGGTGCAGTCAAGGGAGCGATGGTTTGCGGCATGAATCAAGACGTCTATGCTACGGCGGTGACCAACGCTTCCGGACAAGCCACCTTAACCTTCGATCCACCGATTCCCGCCTCCGGGACTTTGACGCTGACAGTCTCCGGTGGAGATATGATTCCCTACACTATCGACCTCGACATTATAGATCCTTCCTCTGCGTATGTAATCTATGATGATCACACCGTACAGGATGATCTTACCGGTAACGACAACGGTCAATTAGAATTCTACGAAACGATCGAACTGGGCATCGCAGTTTTAAACGATGGAGCCTCTGCAGCGAGCAATATCAGCGGTATCATCGCTACGGATAATCCGTTGGTGACA
>CBDUWK010000094.1:0-7600 GCA_965370905.1 uncultured bacterium
TGAGCTTCCGTGCGCACCGGATAACCTTCGAACCGGCTGAGACGTCCGAAAAGTCCTTCCACTTCCGGAGACTTCCCGAATAACTGTTTCAACTGTTCACCATAAACTTCAACCGGAAACTCAACTTCCGTGCTGTACCAGAATACCGCGTAGGAACCATGAGGATCTCGATATTTTGGATTTGTCATCACCTGATAACAGTTCCAGCGGCCGATCTTTTTCGTGCTCTCAGTGCGAATGTACAGATCATCAGGGAAATACACCTCATCTTGCCCCTCGCCCTTTAGACCGAAGATCGATACACCCTGTCCAGAGAATTTCCTGATAAAACTCGCCTGAGCTTCAATGTACGTTTTGCTATGTGGATCCAGAACCCAGATTTTGTCCAGATCGAAACGGGCTATGGTCATCCCGTACCAGGCCTCATCCTTCTTCATCCTGTCGCCGGCGTACCAGCTTTTGCGCACTACTACTCTATCGGGCCCACCCAAAGGATCGAAATTACGGATCTCTTCCTCGGTGTAATACCCTTCTAAAGTCTCCGCTTGGCCAGATGCTCCGCAAAATATAAAGGCGGATACCAGGAAGTTGAGAATAATTCGCCGATAATGCATCAGAGCCTCTCGACCACCGTTTTCATAATGTAGGTCAGTTTCGGTTCCGCTTTGCTTGCCGTCTCGATTATCTCTTCGATCTTGGCCGGCTTCAGTGCGTCCGGAAAACACTCATCCGTAACCACGGAAATACCCAGTACTTTAATGCCCGCGTGATTGGCCGCTATGCATTCAGGAATGGTGGACATCCCCACTACGTCCGCTCCGATTATCCTGAGAAAGCGATACTCCGCTCTGGTTTCCAGGTTAGGACCCGAAATGGCAACGTAGACACCCTTGTGCGTTTTTATCCCCTTTTCCAGTGCTACCTCCTCAGCAAGTCCCATCAATTCTTTCGAGTAGGGTTCGGACATGTCCGGAAATCGCGGCCCCAATTCGTCGTCGTTCTCCCCGATCAAGGGATTATCCCCCAGCAGGTTGATGTGATCCTCCATGATCATGAGGTCGCCGGCGCGGTACTGAGGATTCATACCGCCGCAGGCGTTGGAAATCAGCAGAGTCTCTATCCCTAAGGCTTTCATCACCCGTACCGGGTAGGTGATCTGCTTCATGCTGTAGCCTTCGTAGTAATGGAAGCGCCCCTGCATGGCTACGATAGATTTCCCTCCTAACTTACCGAAGATCAATTTCCCTGCGTGAAATTCTACCGTGGATAACGGAAAATGAGGTATGTCATTGTAATCTAAGGTAGTTTCTATCTCAATTTCCTTGACCAATCCCCCTAAACCCGTTCCTAAAATGGTGCCTATCTTTGGTGTAGCATCAGTGTTTTGCCTGATAAATGGCAGCGTCTCATTCAACTGCTGGTGTATCTTCTTCATGAACTTCCTTGTTGATTTCTTCCTCGGGTTCGAAGTTGTTTCCCTCTAATATCTCTATCAATTCAGTCTGGCTCTGCAATAAATATTTCAGCTTCTTGATAAAAGCATCCCTCCTGTTTTGCAGCATATATACTTCGGATTTCAGCCGTTCCACTGTAATGTGCGCGTCTGATATTACCCTCTGAGCCTTGACTTCCGCTTCCCGTATGATGATATCGGCTTCCCGTCTCGAATCGTCTCGCGCCCGCTTCGAACTCTCTTCGGCCTTCATCAGAGTTTCCTTGAGGGTCTTTTCCATCATCTGGAAATCACTTAAGCGCGCTTCTAAGTTTACGACCTTCTCGGAAAATTTGTTGACCTCTTTCTGGATAATGTCAACTTGATCCGCAATAGTCTCTAAGAACGCCCTCACCTCCTCGGGGTTGTAACCGCGCATAGATTTGCCGAATTCCTGTTTGCGGATTTCTAATGGAGTTAGTCTCATGGAAAATCCTTTACGTTAATTCTACCGTAGCAGATGAGAGCCGATATCCGCCAGGCTTGAAACCAGGAAGCTGTCCAGAAACCAGCAGACTATGATGACAATTAGCGGGCTGATATCTATCATTCCTATGGAAGGTACTACCCGTCTGATCCTGTATAAAACAGGATCGGTGATCTTGTAAATGAAAGCCACTACAGGCTGGCGTGTATCCGGCTGCAGCCAGGAAATAACCGCCCGCGCGACGAAAAGTATTATCGTTACCTGTAAGGCAAAATGAAGCAGCTTCGCAATTGTCGTGAAAAAGTGACCTAAGACATACATGGTACCCTCAGTTTAAACTCTGGCTCCGAATATCGCCGTCCCAACTCTGATCATGGTAGCGCCCTCTTCAATGGCCGCTTCAAAATCGCCGGTCATCCCCATGGATAACTCCTGGAGAAGATCCGCGTCCAGACTGTCCCTCAAGTTGCGCAGCATTTGAAAACACTCCCGCGCACCTCTGATCCCGCCATAGAGCGGTCCAATCGTCATCAAACCTTCAACCTTGAGGTTCTCGCATTTTATGGCTGCCTCCAGTAAAGCGCCCGTTTCTGCCGGCTCGATGCCGTACTTGGATTCATCGCCAGAAGTGTTCACTTCAATCAGAACCCGCTGCCTTTTGCCGATTTCACCGGCGCGCTTGTCCAGTTCCATTGCCAAGCGCTCGGAATCCAGCGAATGGATAGAATCGAATAAATTAACCGCTTCCTTCGCCTTGTTCCTCTGCAGGTGCCCCACCAGGTGAAACTCGCACCGGCTTCTCGTCATCTCCTCGTGAATTTCGGGCCATTTGGAACGAGCTTCCTGAACGCGATTCTCACCCAGAATTTTTACGTTGGAGCGAATCGCCTCCAGCATCGCGCCGGTGGGCATGGTTTTACTGACCGCCACCAGCTTGATGTCATCAGCCTGCCGTCCCGAACGTTGAGCGACTGCGCTGATGCGCTGCTGAACCTGCTTTAGATTTTCTTTAAGTCCCAGTTTTGTAAAACCTTAAACAATATCTAACTTTATAGAAACTTAAATATAAGAATATTTCATCATGAAATCAAACAAAAAAAGGCAATTTCTAAAACCACAGTTTTGGAGCTGAGTCTATCTTTAAGTGCACAATATTTGTCAACCAATAGTAATCACACCAAAATCTCATAAAAAGAAGCCATCCACTTCAACCAGGGATGGCTTCTCGATACTTCTGCTTTGTGATGTTTAACTACTTGATGAGTAGTACCTTGTGCATCCCGGTGTAAGATCCTGCCTTCATCTGAACCAGGTACATCCCACTGGCGTGTTGGCCTGCATCCCACTGAACCATATGAGATCCCGCCTCAAGCGGTGAATTCAGGATTGTCGCCACTGTCCTTCCCATCAGATCATATACGCTTAACGTGACGCGCTCCGGCACTGCCAGATCGAAATTAAGGCTGACCACCGGGTTGAACGGATTGGGATAAGCTGACCTCAGAGTGGTCACGCTTGGCAGAGCGCCCGTAGATTCGGATCTAATCCCTACGTAATCCACCGAAACAGGTTCGGACAATGATCCTTCCACCCCGTCGAAGACTCCCGATACTTGATACATGTGGGGTCCGTAAGACTGGTTCGAGAGGTTGTCAACGTAACTTAATGCCTCGATCGAATCGATCAGCATCCCATCACGATAGATACGGTACTGTTCCAGGCTTTGCGCTGTTCGATCTCCATTCTTGCCAGCCCCCGCCAGTTGCTCCCCTAAACCTGGTGTGTGCCAGGTGAGTGTAACTTCATCATCAATTAAGAATGCTTCCAGATCCGTCGGAGCGTTTGGCGTCGATTCGCGCACCAATTCAAAGTCGTCGATGAACCAGCCGATTGAACTGATAGCGCCATCGGAAATGAACCGGTAGCGGAACTGCGCGGTACCTTCCCCCTCGATGTCGAATACTACCTCATTCCAGGCGATCTGTCCGGAGAAACAGGGTGTTCCTTCAGGAAGTGGTCCCGGATAAGATCCGTCTCTGAACATAAATGGATACCCACCTCGCGGCGTAAGCTGTTCGAACGGTGCGCCGTTTAAGGACATCTCGACAACGCCGCCATCATAGCAATACCCCGGATAAGAGGATGATAATTCCGCGCTCATCCAATGGTAGAAACTCAGTAGGTGCTTCCCGTAAACCTGGTATTCCGGGGTCAATAATCCCGCGTCCAGCAGTTCGCTGTATTGACCGCCCTGCCCGCAGTACCAGGCTGCAGTACCACCGGGGGTATGGTTCATCAGCTCCGCTAAGTTCCATTGATCGCCCCAGCCCATTGTTATGGGCGCATGAGTCCATTCACCCACTCCTGATTCCATGTCGTTGAATTCTCCCCCGACAGGAATCTCGATCAGGAAATTATCCTGATAGTTGCGGGTATCTGTTGCGTTCAAATAGAGTACCAACGCGGATGGGTCCATAATGCTCGGATTGACTGTAATCTGTAAATCCTCAACCATCCCCGTTAAAGTCGCTTCCAGCGCAGGCATCGAATATGCCGGTGAATTCACCAAAGCCAATGGATTGTCGGTGCTGAGTAGAATCGTAAGATCGGTGGTGGCGCTGTGTCCTTCATTGCAGATCTCAAGGTTTATTGTGGCTGCTTCGCCGGGCATCAGATGACCGTCATTGCCATCGTCCATACTGAAGGATACCAACTGCAGGTCAGGCGCAAAGGCTACAATCTCATGTTCATATGGCCAGCTGTTTCCCTGATCGTCGCTGATGATCACCTGGAAAGTGATTTCCTGCTCGTCATGAACCGTAGGTAGCAGTTCCACTTCGAAAGCGTTCATTATCTGGATGCTTTCACCAACCATTAAATCACCGATAGAGACGCTCTCTTGGAGTATCCCCACACACGCCTCACTGCATTCCATCACTGCGGTCAATCCAGTAGCATCTTCCACGCCTACGTTCTCAAATTCCGCGCTGAACAGTAGTGTTTCACCTAATTCCGGATTGCCATCCCCGTTGCCGCCCACACTGTCATCGAAGTACGGATCGTACATCATGACATAAGGTCCTTCTGAGGCAGCCGACACGATCGTTCCCTGAAAAGGTAGATAGTTATGTGCTGCAATACACAGGGTCAGCTCTCCGGGGACTGAAATCGGTTCTTCCAGGATGATTATGGCATTGCCGAGAGGATCACTTACAGCTGCACCGATCATGGCATTTTCAAACAGAATAGCAACCTGAGCACCGAATACTCCAACTTCTACCTCAACCTGTGTCGTACCTAAAATAACGGTGTCAGGGTAAATCGGTGCAAATGTGTTCGGCTGACCTGTCCAGATATCCAGTGCCGGATCGCCCAACAGGTTCATCTCGTAGTACACCCAGTAAGAAGCTCCTCCGATAAATGGTATGTTATCTTCCTTGGAGTCTGCATTAATCCAACCGATATTGTAGATGTTCTCGCTGAATAGTGCGTCGAAGAACTGTCTGTCGTAGTATTGAGAAGGTCCATTGGTGTTGTTGCCGCTGCCCCACCCGTACCTCGAATTACACAAGAACGCTACCGCACCGGTCTGAATGGTCGTAAATGCCTCACAGATACAATCGGACGTATAAGATCCACCCACCGTTCGATTGTCGAAAGAACCGCCGTAGCACCCCTGCGTGTAGAGGATGTAAAAGTTATGATTGATACCGTTGTTGGTCATGTTGATGGCATTTACCTGGCTGGTGGAAAATTTCATGGTCCAGGAATTGCTTGCATGACCCAGGTGATTCCCCAGATTGAGCCCACCGTTCAACAATGGCAGCAGCTGGTACATCGAAGACCAGGTGCCGTACATATCATAGAGCACGTCCACGTTGAAATTTGCTGGAAATCCGGCGGTAGTGTATCCGTAATTGGAACTCCCATAACGGATCTCATCTTTGTATTCTCCACCCCAGGAAACCCAACCTAAATCCTCACCTACCATCAACGCCTTTTCGAGGTCTGCTGTTACCGGAGTGTTTTCATAGCCGATAGTTTTATATATCATGTCGTACGCTTCTCCGTAGTCATCGACCGAAAACCGCCCGATCGCCACCTCGTAATAGAGATCGGCTTCGGCTGGTTCACCCCAACGGTTATCTCCGTCTTCGTTCCAGTTGCCGTCGAGGTTGGAAAAATAGATGTCAGCGGCGATGTCCTCGTCTATCGTGCTGCCTATAGCAGCGTATAACCCGCGCGTGGGTACGTGTTCCACGTCCCCGCAGAGGAGAACGTATTTGAGAGCGTGATTTATATAATAATCGGTGATGCAGTTGCGAATTTTGTCGGCGGTATCAATACCCAGGTAGCTGCCCTCAATGTCCTCTACCAGTACCACCTCTACCTGCAGCCCGCGATTTACACGATGATCCACCAGCATCTGTAAAACTTCTGTGAAATCTGCTGTGGTGATAATCAGATATTTTGGACCGATTTCATCTACTTCATCGCTGGCAGGGTATAGATCAAGTGCCTCTAGGTTCTCAGCTTGCCTGTTTAAACGTGCTAAAGTATGAGTCGTCTGTCTGTAAAATGTTGTTAACGATTCCTGAGCTCTCGCCGTGGGAGTAGTTTCTAACACCAGATCATAGGAGATTAACACTTCCAGGACGCCTGATGCTGGCTGATAGCGAGCGGTGGTGATAGATACTGATCCGATTCCGTGCCCGCTTAGAAAATCCGTTCTGGCTAATTCCACCGACGATTCGGGATAAACAATATCCGAGTTATAAATGCTTTCATCGGGAGATGTAAAGGTCTGTTGCTCTGACTTACTATATGGGATTGGCGCTTGCGCCGGCCACAGGTTGATCTGACCTGGGATCATCTGCCACACTTCGTTATCCAGCCTGACAGAGATAATCTCCTCGCCTGGAGGCAGCAATATTTGATGCCCCGCATGAGGCAGTTCCGGAGCTCCTGGGGGTGCGTAAAGCGGTCCGGGTGTCTGCACGAAGTGATGAAAACCGTCGCTAAAAATTAGATCTGCTGGGTTAAGGTTCCGGTGTACCGTAATTTCACTTGCTTGTACGGAAAAAACCATCAGCATCGAAGCCAGTATTATGATTCCACAATTGCGAGCCATTTTTTTCCTCGTCTTTCCTGGTTGTTTTCGGGAGTTATCTATATTCAGCAAACTTCAGGCCATCCTTCACCCTGTGTTTGCATTTTTGATTCAACCTGAAATGTACCGCCTGAAAGTGCGTATTTTGCGCTCTCCTTTTGAACCTTGAGTCTATTACTTGATCTGTTCTTCGTCGAATACCTCCGCGGAGAAGATCTGTATCTCGGTATCAGGATTTTTCCAGGCATTGGTGGGCAGACCGGCTTTCATGCAGGTATGTTCCAGGAATGTCTGCCTGTCCCAGCCATATTCCGTTGCAACCTGCGGCAATAGCAAACCCTGATGATACCCCTTGCGCATTATTATTCCGTGCACTCCAACCTGTATCTCGTTTACGTCGTCTATGGTGCGTGGTATCGAAAGAGCGGATATCTCCAGGTCGAGATCATCCAGCTCTGACTTACTCACCGGCGGAAATCTGGGATCGCGCAGCGCCGCCGCTTCCGCTACTTCCCGCACGGTTTCATATAACGGCTTCACCCCCACGATATAGCCGATACATCCACGCAGT
>CBDUWK010000095.1:0-7574 GCA_965370905.1 uncultured bacterium
TGGTGTAGCTGAAATAGCTTCAACACGGAGCAAGAGCGTATCTTCCACCGTAATAATTTCACCCAGAAGCGTCGTATCGGTTCTCGTTTCAATGACACTCCCCTGCGCCAATCCCAGCGTATCGAAAGCCTGGATCGCGCCTTCCGGAGTGACCGTCAAGATCCAATCCGTTTGACCATCACCATCGAAATCCAGCGCCGAGGGCGATAAATCTCCGGATGGATCAGCCAGAACGCGTGGGAAGCCAGGTCTATTCCAGCTATTACTGACCCAGAATCGCATCACTTCGCCTCGCTCGGAAAAACCTCCCATCTGTAATCCGGTAGAAGATCCATCGTGCGTGCGCGTGCTGGGACGTGACACGTCGGAAATGCGCACAACATAAATCCCTAAATCTTCGTTCGCCTGCAAAAACGCACCGTTATCCCCGAAGAAGAAATCTCCCCACCAGCCTAAATCCTGAAAGCCCAAAATGCCAAATACCCGTCCTATGTCCTGTGAACCGTCAGCTTCCAGTACCGAAACTCCCATCAGGGACAGATCGTTGTTGATCGTATTAGAGGCATAATTTTCCTCTATTACGGCTTCGTCGATATGCCAGATGAGAATTCCCTCGCCCCCGCCATCCGGCAGTGTCGCCAAACCGAAATCGTAATTGTCAACCTCCACTATCACGCCGAAATCGCCATCCAAAACTTCCATCGAGAAGTCATCGTGTATTTTCAGCCTGCGCCCCTGCCGATCCCGGGCAATCGTGTAACCCAGCTCTTCCGGATCTCCAGATCGATTCTCGATTAAATAATACTCATATTCGTTTAGATCTATACGATAGATTTCCGGTAGTGTGGTGTCCGCACCTACCTGCTTAACCCAGAACGTATCCGCTTCCGCGCCCGGATCAATTACGACCGGTTCTTCCCAATCCATAAAAGTACTCGTCCAGGCACATGGTCTGGCCGGCACCATACCGGCAAAATTACCTGAACCCTGGTCCATAAAATCGAAGCGTCCCACCCCGGAAGAACCGTCATCGGTATTATAGAGTGCCGGCAAACCCAGCCAGTGCCCCAGAAGCAATACCTCCGTGCCATTCATGGCTATCTCGACGTCCGCCTCGGATTGCCGCTCGGATTCTGGAAGTAGAATACCACCTGTTATATAAGTACCGCTGACTGTGTCAGGCACACCTTGATAACTGAGACTGTCAAGCGCATCCTGTAAATCCGACAATCGGAAATAAGCCGAAGGTATGTCATGGGGCGTCTCATCAAATCCCACGTCGAAATCCTGTCCCACACCAGCATGGTAAATGATGTGAAGATCGTATCTTTCAGGATGCAGCGCGGTATCCTGCAGTGCTACGGTCCAGGAATCAATAAATAGTTCCGCCAGACTCCGACTCAAATCATCCGGATCACCGGTATTGTAGTTGTAGTGCCACATCTGATGATGTAAGGTATAAACCTCGTCAGAATTATCCGGCATCACCTTGTATCCATCAGATATAACGACATTCCCCTTCGATATTTCGAAGAAGTAGTTTTTCAAGAAAGTTATATGATCCTCGAAATATGCTTTATCGTGCGGCAGCGGATCAATTACGACGTCTGTAGGTAGTCCCGATCCGAAACTTCCGTCTCCGGTCGTTGTGGCTATAGTATCCGGTTGAAACTCCACTCGGATCGCTAACACATCGAGGGTATCTTGTGAGAGTATTGCTTCTGCCTCATTAAAACTGCTGGAATGAGGCAGAAATATCCTGGGTGAAAGAGAGAAATTGGCGGCGAGAGTGATTGCTGGTAGGAAAAACCCCCAAATAATGGGGGCCCTAAAATAGCGCTTCAAATCAGTTCCAAATGGTTAAATCCCTAAGTTCAGTGAAAACATCATGGTGTCTGTCAACGGATGCCCTTCTCCAGCGGAAACGTAACCGAAGTCGAACCGGTAAGAAGAATACGCCAGCGAGAATCCAAACGTTACAGGTTTACGATCACCCAGGTAATCGAAGTAATAACCCATGCGTAAACCAACTAAATCGGAATACCAGTATTCCATCCCCACGTTAGGAATAACACCTTGAACTTCGTTCTCCAGATCGTTGTTCGTCCAGGAAGTGAAAAGCGCAATGTAGAATGGAACGGCGCGACCGTCGTTGACGCCGCCTTCATATCGATCCACTAACTCTTTTTGCAAATCCAGGTTGAAGGTCAGCCTATTGAAGTCCGAATCCAGCAGCTTGTACGATGCACCGACTCGAATGGTCATGGGTAGCGGATCGGCTTGCGCTCGATCGATATAGGATATTGCCGGACCCATGTTGGTGAGGGTTGCAGCCAGAGTTAATCCCCTGGTAAAGATTTGACGATACATGATCCCCAGATCTACAGCCATCGACGTTCCTATGCCAGAACCCTTCTCTGCGCCCGCACCCTGGTCAGCTAAATGACTATAAATAAACTTGGCGGCTACACCTATTCCGAGCTTATTGTTAATTGGCGATCCATACGCAGCGGTAAAAGCCGCGTCATAACTGTGAAATGTGCCTGTATCCTGATTGTACTCATCCTTGCCTTCGATCTTCCCGTAGTTTGTGAAAATAATGTTGCCCCCCACAGTTCCCCAGTCAGGGATGTTCTGCACGTACGAAACGAAGCTGTAATACAGATCATCCAGGTGAAATTGGGGTAATAGATTCACGTACATCAGTGCCACTTCCTGACGTTCGATGAAAGCCATACCCGCAGGATTCCACCACGTCGCAAAGGCGTCATCCGCCTGAGCTACAAACGCTTCTCCCATCCCCGCGGGACGTGATCCGGGAGCTAATTTTAGAAAGATCACACCTGCTTCAGATGGGCCATCCGCCCACACCGCTCCGGTCATACATAATGTCGCGATCAGTATCCAAGTTAATCCGGCTAAACGCCTTTTCATATCTCCTCCGGTACAGTCCCACCATATTCTTGATGAGACTTTCTTCTTCTCCAAATTATTCGGTCAAATTGAGCCATGTATATTATAATGCAAAACTACAACGCAAGTTTCAACAATATTGCGTTTTTTTATGTGGGGGTACGTCTCAATTACCCCGCATGACGATAAGTTTGCCTGTTGCTTCCCCTCTGCTGCCAAAACCGTTATCCGCTATGACTTTGTAGATGTACGTACCATTCGATAACGGATCTCCACTTTCATCCCAACCGTTCCAGACTAAATTAGGCGAATCGTAATTGAATGTCGACTCGGCCAGGAAGCGTGGTATCACCTTTATAAGTCTTCCCGCTACGGTATAGATCTTTATAGTGACAAACGCTTGTCCAGATCCGGGAACCGCTAGAGTAAATGTAAACGTAGTCGAGTTCTTCATAGGATTAGGGTAATTCAACACATCGCTTACTACTATACCACTGCCCGTGCTCATTAATGTAAAGGTAACCTCTGAGGTGTTCGGATTATTTGCCGCATCCCACGCTATCGCTTCAGCGGTATGTACGCCCGGCGAGATTTCACCCGGGATTAACTTGTGCTCAGCTATTCCGCTGGTATAACTATTCAGGTAATAGCTGAAAGAATCTGTTAGTTCTATTGGATTTTTTCCATCTATCGTTACTATGATCCCATGTCCAACGCTGCCGGTTAAATTGACGCCGTTGCTATCCGATACCTCCACGTAGAGCGTTGCTCCCGATCCCACCGCATCCCCTGAACGGAATCCCGGAGAGTCAAAGTACACCCTCAACTCCGGTGGAACAGAATCCTGCAATGATACTGCTGATTCGCTTATGAACACACTGTCATAAGCTCCGGTGCCGTCTATATCATCGGAGAATGCATATACTGAGAACCTTCCACTCTGTTCACCCGCATAACTTATATCGACAGGCACGACAAACTGAGCTTCGAACTCCCCCGCTTCGACACTGGCGTCGCCCCTGAAAATTAAATTCCCAGGCTGTTGATATTGAAACAAACTGCCGTTGGCAAATACGTACTCTATGGGAATCTTGGTATCGAATACCTGGAGATTTGCCACCCCCTCAAAGGAAGGAACCGTATTGCCGTTGTTGTCGACAATATTACCCGCTACGGTTACATTATCGAGCGCCCTTAGGGTATCCCCCGAACTCGAATTGAAGACTACCTGGAGTTGTGGCACTCCCAACCGCAAAACAGGATCTCCTAATAAGTGGTATTTCTCCGCGTTTGCGTTGTTAGAAGCGCCGCCGGTCACATGTACAAATGAACTAATCTTTGCCCGCATCAGCGCTTCACCCAATCTGCGACTTTCGGGCACAGCAAAAAGTTCCGGGAAAAAATTTTCGAGGAAATTCTTATTCGCGGTAGCACCGGTCACTCTGGTAGCCGCTAAAGTCCCTATTGCTCCATCGTACTCCATGGAAACCATGATCTCGGGCATGCTCTTGCTGTAAGGATTGTCCCAGTACGCCCAATCGCATGTGGCGGCAATGAATAAAGGGAGTTCCTAACCGTTATTCAATAGAGGAAGATCTCTGCTCTGCAGAAACACGTGTTCGTGCGCCCATACTGTGGGATTGCCATGCCCCATATAATTTACCACCAGACAGCCATCGTTGATCGCTGCCATGAGATCAGCATTAGCTTCGGGTTTCCTGCGTCCTGCTCCAGCAGGATCGTAACTGACAGGATACGCACTCATATATATCTTTTGTACATTGAAAAAATCAGGAATTAGATTTTCAGCTATGTTCTCCGTATCGATCTGGTGTCTGGTCTCAAAGCTGGATGTATTTCCGCCTTCACCGTATTCATCGTCGGCTACAAAGACTAATCTGTTCCGCCAGGGGCCATAATTCGAGCTGCTCTCATATTCGATCACCCGCTGTATCATGTATTCCACTTCTTCAACACTCTGCACCGGCCACCTGCCCATCGCCAGCTGCGGATAGCTGTAAAAATCATCAGATGGCGTAAAGTAGGCATACCAGTCATCTGTACACCTGCTGTTATCAACAAATGGTATAACCCAGTTGGCGTCACCGCTGGACAATTTGTTCTTGTAATCCCAATCGCCATCTCCTGCAAACAAAACATAAAGCGGAGAAACTGCCCAATTATAGATCGGCAGCGTACCCTTGAGAAAATCGCGTATCGCCACTGGATCCGGCAATCCCCAGCCGTACTCATCGTATATATCGCTGACCTTCACTCTAAGTACTTCCATAGGTGTCGGGCTCATATTCTCCCTATAGCTTTCGTATTCAGCCATTGCATCGTAAAACTGATCCGGTGCAATTACCAAAACGTCAGCTCCCAGTGTGCTTCGCAGGTTTGCGTATTCATCCCCATTGCGCTGATCCTCGGTGATAGACAGTGGTGTACGTAGAGCACTCGCCTCCACCGCGATGTACCTCCTGGGAGCTAAAATAGAACAACTGTCTTTGAAGCTTTCGGAATGAATTGCTTTCACCTGATCGAATTCCGTAATATCAAAGATCCAGGGTGGTTCCAAACCCCCTATCTCATATTTGCACAAACCTTGCGAACTGGGACTGAAGAAGGGCAATTCATCCGAAGTTGTAGATAGCGATTTTGTGTATTCCAGTTCAAAATAATCCAGATATTCAGTCCCGTCGCTCATATGTTCCAACCGCAAAGTGTTGTTCCCGTTCTGAAGTATCCCCTCCGGTATCGCCAGAGTATCCAAAATAGTGTACTTCTTGTTGGGAGTGTTGCCAATAAAAGTGCTATTTACATATATTGCAAACTGGTGGTAGCTCATATCGCCGGCCAATAAATTGAGTAGTAACCTGGCTTCATCATAATCTACCACATCCTCCAGGTTGAAATTAAACGTCCGACTGGCAAGCGTTCCCGAGAATAATGCTCCATAGAGCTCCGGCATCTTAGTCGGCAGGTTGAAGCCGTCGTAAATGGCATAAAGTTCCTCCTCTTGGAAATAATATGCCAGAGTACTGGTGGGATTAATGGTAAAGGTCCCCTCTGTACCCAGAGGCTGCATTCGCTCACCTACCGGCCCAGTTGGATTGATGTTTAACCAGTAAACGTTCTCCTCTGTGTAAGGATTTTGGTAGTGTCTGAAACAATATCTCTGCAGATCACTAACCCAGGCTTTCTCCCAATCATGGACTGATTTGCCGTAAAACCAGACTTCATCACCGGGATCGAAGGAACCGTCTTCTTCCCCGGTCACCATAATCGCATTTTCAATCGGTCCCTGCGGACGTGGCGTAATCAGATTCTGTGGTAAAATCTCGCCCCCGTTATTGAAAATCCGAATTGTGCGGGGATCGAGATCGGTTAGATCTATGCCGGCATTGGTCAGATAATCATAAGTCAGTTTGTATATGCCGCTTTCATTTATTTTAATCTTATAAAAATCACCGGAAGGCCAGAGATCTTCGATATCGGTGCGGGGCAATGCAGGCATCTTCCACCCTTTGCTATTATCCTGCCAGTTAGCTATTATCCCCTGATAAAATTCATCCTCGATCGACCGGGAATAGCCGCTGCGAAAACCCGATCCCCCAGCCAGGGTTATATGAACTTCAATGGAATCCAGGCCCATGATTCCGCCACTCGAAGATGGATATCTATATGGGAAAATTAGGAGTCTAATTACTTGCAAATCCCGATATGTCTCCGGTCCCTGAATTTCAACCCAGTTATTGGGATAAGGGTTCACCGCCGAATAATATTCAGGCGCTTCGATGTATTCGTAACGCACCGAACCGTCCGAATTTGGTTGGATTGTTTCCACTGGCGCCGGAATCCCCGAAAAATCGCTCATTCCATAAGGAATAAAACCGTTCAAAACAGGCGTTGCTCCGGGAGGAATGACTAACCAGATAATCCGAACAGGAAGTTGCGGCGCACCCTCTGGCGAAAACATCCCGCATCCTTTTACATAAGGTGTACGGTATACCTCCCCTTCATATTCAAAATCCTCCCACCTGAACTCAACTACCTTGTAGCGCAGTGAGATGCCCGTGGCGTCGTTCTTAAGAAACAGCAGATCGTCCTCTTTTGCCCTCGCGTCCGAGGCTGCCAACACGAGAAGACAGATTACAGGTATTATTACCCAATTTATACGTGTAGAAACCATGATGAAACCATATTAGAAAGATTCAGCCTCGTCAATCAGAAAGTTGGGAATGTCATCCTTGATGTGATATATAAGCCGGCATTCATGGCATTTCAGTTGGTGTGGTTCGTCTTGATATTCCAGCTCGCCTTTGCACTTTGGGCAGGCTAAAATATCGAGTAACTCTTTGCTCAACATGGCTTTCCTCTGCTTAATTTACCAAGCTGACTATCTGGTAATCGATAATCTTATATAAAAAACTCCGCCTAACCTGAACTGGTTCCCCTGAATTACCTGAATTAACGATTGCTATACCCGCGACATAAGCACAGTCTTCTCTCCACCTCGCTGCTTGGCACACTTGGAACAGGTTATTCTCCAGTAATATATCGCTCCAGGTGGTACGTGTGCTCGGTCTTGTGTAAAAGCCTTCAATTCCTCTACGGCATTCTTCAATCCACGGGATGGTCCACCATAAACCCGTGTAAAT
>CBDUWK010000096.1:0-7561 GCA_965370905.1 uncultured bacterium
GTATCGCAAACCCTCGTGGGTGAGGCTGTAAAATAGTATGAAATAGCCCACGACTGACCAGAGCGGCAGAGTTATCGCTAACCTCTTCCATCCTATAAATAGCGATGCCAAAAATCCTAATAAAGCCGGGCCGTAAAATATAAGAGAAATACCGGATAATAGCGGCCCCTGTAAACCAATTCCTTTGTAGCCGATAGTCCACTTGAATCTAACCCAGCATAACTCCAGAAAGAAACCGAAATTCGCCTTAATGAATTTTATCCCCTCCTTCGTGAGAATTTCGTTCCTCTCCAATTCACCCTGCTCTGGACTGAAATCAGGGTATCCTGAAATATATTCACGGTACTTCAAATTGTCCAGTCTTTCCGGTGAAAATTCCACCCCCAGTGCTTTGAGCTCATCCTCAATAAAATAAGGATTGTTCCGCATCCAGATATTGTACCCGCCGCGTGTCGAAAGCAGCACAAATTGATCGTGAAGCAGATAGTTTCGTATCACCCATGGTGAAATTGTTGTTACAAAGATCGCTGCCGCTATTATCGCGTATTTCCAAGGTTTTTTATCCCTGAGGAAAAGCATGATGAAGAGGAGCATAAAAGGAAAAAAAGCGATCAGAAAGGTCCTGGTAAGCGTGAAGCCAGCAAAGAAAAAACCCATCAGAGCAGCCCAATGCCAACGAGGATTATCCAGTAATCTGAAATACGCCCAGAATCCGGCTGCTAATAAAACTAATAGCAAAATCTCCGACATCAGAATCCAGGAGTAAAATATTGTGTGTGGATAAAAAGTAACCCATAATGCCGCAATGGTAGCGATACGCCAATCATTAAAGGCACGCCTGCCTATGTCATAAATAAAATAAATTAACAACGTGCCAAGCAATACATGGATTAATCGCCAGAAGAAGAAATTATCGCCGAATAATATGTACATACCGGCCGTCAGCAAGGGATATAAAGGCTCGAAAAAAGAGTTCGGTTGACCCCAGGGAATCATACCGTATAAAAATTTTTGTTCATCCCAAACCGCAGTTAATGAATCGTGCAATGTTGGATAGAATCCCTCTGAGCGTGGATTCTCCTGACGATGATCTAAATAAGGGCCACCCGGTTCTTGAGGAATGCCAAAATAACCGTCATCGACTATGGAGCGTGCTAAAAAATAGTAGGTGTTCTGATCTCGATAAGGAACGACAATCCCGTTACCGTGAGGAAGAATGGATAGAAAACGTATCGTAAAAGCTAAAATTAATATAAAGCGAATTCTTTTCCGCTCGTCTGCAATATATCTTTCATAGACACATTTCAATATTCCAATCATCGTCCTATCTCGCCTTAGCCTCTCGATGCTCCCTTCCCAGAAAACGCATGATCCAGGTGCGTAGAGCACGTTCGGTCTTAATCTCCTGTACACCTTTTATTACGTTTCTGACGGACCGCAAAATTTTGAATGGGTGGAATATCAGTTTTGCTGAATAAAACGAAGCATACCCGAAATATTTCAGAAATATTACCTGGCGATCGCCGATATGATCAGAATATGATTTTGATACCAACAGATCGCCGTGAGGAGTTAAATCGTCGAAAAACTCGTCTCCCACTGATACTTTGCCTTCCTCTACCAGTCGCTCCAATAATTTCGATCCCGGCAGCGGTGAAAATACTGAGAAGACCACCTCATCCGCACCATAAAAGGCTAAACGTAGAGCCAATCCAATTGATTTAAACACGTCGCTAATTCGTTCATCAGGAAGCCCCAACATGAAATAACAAGCTATGAAGACCCTCCTTTTACGGGCAAGCATGACCGCACGCACGATCGCTTTAAGATCCAATTTCTTATCGATTATATCCTTCAATATTCTCGGTGAACCTGATTCCGCTGCCACAGTAATCTGGGTACACCCCGCATCTATCATTAAATCGAGAGTCTCTTCGGTAATGCTTTCAGCCCTGACTCCGTTTGAGGTCTGCCATAATATATGAATGTCTCGACGCTTTAATTCTTTACTGAACTCAACCACCCATTTGGGATCTGTGGTGAGGCTCTCATCCTCAAAATGAATCTCTTCGATCCCGTAATCCTGCTGTAATTTCTTAATCTCATCCACGACGTTTCCAGGTGATCGCGGCCGCCAACGTCTCTGCCAGATCTGAGGTGTATTGCAGAAAGTACAACCGTATGGACAGCCTCGCGTGGCGATCATGGTCGTCCATAATTCCCGGTTAGCGCACCCATGCGGTTCCCGCGCTTTAAAATAATTTTGCATGGGTAACAGGTCGCGTCGCGGGAAAGGTATTTCATCTATATTCTTAATGAAATTACTCTTGGGATTGATTACTACCTCCCCATCCTTCCTATACGCTAATCCATCCAGGTTCTCCCATCCATGTCCCGCCTCGATGGCATCCAATAAAGCTTTAAAGGTATATTCCCCTTCCGAGATTACCACAAAATCAACTTCCGGTATAGCCATGGTCTGCTGGATCATTATCGTCGGATGAGCGCCGCCAAATACTATTCTAATTTCCGGGTACTTCGCCTTTATGCGCCTCGCGGTTTCAACCGCAACCATGAAAGCAAAAGTGTAAAGATTGGAAATACCGACAACTCGTGTATCGCTTGGTATCGCATCCAATATTTCTTCGAAGTCCATTCCTCGCAGACCAAATTCCCGCCATTGGAAAACCTGCCAGTATTTCTCCCCTACAGCGTCGACAATATTAACTTCATGCCGTTCTGGGTCAAGTACAGCCGCCAAGTATGATAACCCGAGCGGTGGCACCACTCCGGCCGTTTCCTGAGTTTTGGAGAAATTCTGCGGAGGACTAATTAAGGTTATCTGCACTTCGGATTATCAAGTTATTAATTCAGGAACTCTTCATTTAGGTATGTGTCAAGGTGCCGTCGTTATATTCTGCCATTGTTCGTGTTGGAACCCCAAATTGACAAAAGATCCTACATCGACAACTATCTCTAAAGCCCAACCGATTATAAAAAATCCCAATATCCCAACTGATATTGCTGCACGCGGATGTTTGAATATTTTGCCCAACTTTAATTCTGCGAACATATCTTTCCAATTTACTATCGCATAACCGGCAAATACCGTCATTACGGGATTCAAAGGCGAACGATGACGGCTGAAACCAAAATAAACAAAAGTTACCGCTAAGAAATACACCAGCATTAAAAGTAAGTTCTTAACCTTTGGGTATTTGCCCCAACTATATACAACCCCCCAGATAAAAAGAGGCATCAGGACATAAATGGTCGGCGCGAAAATGAGAAAACTCATGACCAGCACCCAACGCGGGATGTCCCCCCAATATCCAGCCATTAGGGTCCAAATGTATTCACGTTCAACACCGAAGAAATTCCACTGCATGCGGATGCCCTTAAATAGAAACAAGAATGGGTGAGTTTTGACCCACTCAATCCCAGCTTCCTTGCAAATCTGATCTCGCTCCACCTCGGATAGTTGCCAGGGAATCACTCCTCCGAGAATATCTCCCCCTTGAAGACTATAATTAAGTAATATGAATTTGAGCGGATTGTGATTGTAGATGTAAAAGTCTACTCCTGACTTCGTGGTCAACAATGGTTTATCAAAAACACGCTCATTCCGTGCCAGCCAGGGTATCAAGATCATCCAGAAAGTAATAATAAAGACTGCGAACCTTGCCAAGTTAGCCGTTCGATTCTTTTGAAATACCAGGTAAACTATTGCAATGAAAATTGGAAATTGGAAAAGTACAGTTCTGGTCAAGGTGGCAAGCCCTAAAAGTATTGCCGCGAAAAACGCATCTTTAATCTTACCCTGTGGTACGTCTACCAAGAATATCAAAGCTGCTATAAAAAAGAAGGTAAAAAGCATCTCGCTTAGAATGAGATCGCAGAATCCTATTGCCGCAGGATAAAGAGCATAAAGAATTCCAGCCCACACCGCAACTTTTCTCGAAAATACTTTTTCTGCTAGCATATACGTTAAGATTACAGTAAATGAGCCGACCACTCCTTGGCTGAGACGTAAAGCCAGCAAATTGCCTGTGCCGAATAGATAATAGATGTAGTATATAAAAACAGCGTATATAGGCGGTCGTGTCGCGCTTAACCGACCCTTTACACGCAGTTCACCGGATTCCAACAGACTGATGCCTGATTCATGGTAGCCCAACATATCCGAAATCAGATTGATGTTAGGCTCCAGGAGGATCAATCCCGCACGCAGTATGAGAGCAATTGTGAAGAGCTTTATGAGAAAAAACCGATCTCCAGCCCATCGCAAGGTCCACCTATCCAGCATTTCGAAAAAACGTCTGATCATTTATCTCAGGTTGTTATATATTGCTTACGTGACTGTTAATGTCAGTATTAGATCTTTGCAGATATATCGCATGTACTATGCCTTGTTCAATTGATTGGATAAATTCATACGATGCTTCTTCTAATTCCCCGGGTAGATTTTCATCATTAATCCAGCGTGGACTCCTTATGCCTGAAACAGCTTCATCATTGAATAGAAAATCATAGCTGAATGTTGACACAATCCAGATCCCTTTCGGGAGGGGCGATAAGTCAAATAGCGATCTGATTTGATCGCCCTCTTCAAGATACTGTCCCCCCCTGTATTGCGGAATCTCACTCTTTGCATATAGATATTCAGGAAGCGCCCTTTTATGATAGTATATTGCTGGGAAGAAAAGGTTGGTTTTATTCAAAGGCTCAGAATAATGAATAATAACATCACCACTCGTGAGTTGATCTGTTACCTCATTGATAACATTTATGAAGGTATGTTTTTGAGTCCCTTCAACGCTGTCACCATACCCGACAAATCCCCACATTCCCTTAAAGTAATAGAAGTCGATGTAATATGTAGATGATGAGATCAACATTGTGCTAAATATAAGGATAAAACCTGCTATTCTCCAGAGTTTTCTTCTAACTGAGTACCACCCTATCAAAACGATTGTAAAATAAATCGGCATAATGAAGAGAAAATAAGGCATCGCCATAATAGATTGACCCAAATTCGAGAATATTACGAAGATTATAATCACAATTCCAAATATAGTAATCAACATACGAAGCATAGTATTTTTGAAACTACAATGAATACCCAGAACCAATCCCATCACAAACGGCAGGTTTAAAAGAAATGTATGTAACTGATGAGGCTTAAAATATATGCCAACATTTGCCGAACTCCAAATTCTTATTGCTTGCATCCAGGAAAACGGGTCCGTCCAAAAACCTCCATTTTGCATTTGGTCATATCTGTTTAGTACAGGAACCATCCATAACATCACGCCTATCACAAAAGGAATGCTGGAGAAAAAAACACGTCTATAAAGCTTAGGATCAGATTTGCAATAAAATATGAAGACAAGTGCCTCTGCTGCAACCAGGAATAAGGTGAACACATAGACGTAAAAACTAATAAGATTCACCATACTAAACAAAATCCAGTTACGCCATTTGTTAGTTTTCAATCCTTTTATTAAAAAGTACACAGATAAACAACCGAGCGCAGGTTGTATATTAAACATTCTTAAATACTGTGAATACAGGATGAATTGAACTGATAACACTGCAACTATCCCTAACAGCCAGCCAAACTTTCTGTCTGCGATTTCACGTCCCAGCAGATAACAGGCTGGAGCAGCCAGTGAGCCCATGATTGCGCCAAAAAAACGAAACCAACTGTCACTATGGCTGAAGAATCCCCAGATCTTGAGCATCCAGGGATAAAGCGGCGGAAAATTGTCGATCTTGCACGAATTCCATATCTCAAAAAAAGATTCATCTAAGTGGAATAATAGTACTACCTCATCAAAGTTGAGATCCAACTCAAATAATCTAATTGTTCGCAAAACTAATGCTATTATAAAAAGAATTGAGATAGCCAGAATATCCGACTTCACTTCGGGGGATGCCTTCTTCGCATCCCTATTCAAAATTATCCCATTCCCATGACTGTTCATTTAAATTTCCTTATTGCATTTCACAGCTGATCCTGCTTCACATAATGAATGACCGTCACCTTTCCAAAATTATAGGTGTCTTGGAGAACATAATTCGCCTCCTTCAATTCCATGGGAAGATTCTCCCTGAAAATCCATCCAGACCGTCCGCGATCTGCTGGTATATCTGCGTTAAAAAAATAATAGGCATCGTTCAAGGTGATTAACCATATTTCCTTGGGCGCAGGTTGAATGTCGTTCAAAGATCTGATCTGGTCACCGGGTTTTAAATACTGCCTGCCGTTGTGTTGAGCAATCTCCAATTTTGAATATATATGTTCTCGATATCTGCGATCGTGGTAATATAGAGATGCGTAATAAGAACATACGCGCAAATAAGGATCAGAGTAGTGAATAATTACTCCTCCTTCATCAATTTTATCAGCCACCAACGATGTTGCTGCTGACAGATTATGCCCCTCTCCGATCTCCGCTTCCGGAATTGACCTTATAAAACCGTAGTACTTATGAGCTTCATAATAATCAATGTAATAATATACTAGAGAAATTGTCATTGAAAGGTATAATGCTATGAGTCCGGCACGCTTCCACAATCTATTTTCAGATAAGATGAAACCCGTTATACTCAATCCTAAGTAAAGAGGCAGCATGAATAATAAATATCGAATATGATAAAACGATTGTCCGAAAATAGAGATCATTGAGAATATTAGTACAACTATTGTCAGTATTATAAAACCGTCGCGAAGTTTCCACGATCTGTTGAGTTTAAGCCACACTGTGATAAGACCTGCGACAAAAGGTATATTCAGAATACCAGCAATTGCAAAATGATCGCGAAAATCACTTCCAGAACCAAAATCAAACCATAACCTAACGTAATCTAAAATTGAATGAGGTGCTATCCAAAATTCCCCTTGCACTTGTTCATATCTATTTATTATCGGCAATACCCAAAAAGAAACCGCTAACAAAAATGGAAGATGCGAAACGAAGGGACGTAAATAACTTCGCAACTCTTTCCTGTAATGAATTATCAGTACTGTCAGTTCCGCTACAATAAAAAATACCATGAATATGTAAATATAAAAACCAATAATATTTATTAGTGAGAGGAAAAACCAATATCGCCAGTAATTCGTCTCCAGAGCCCTAAGAAAGAAGATAATTGAAATGCATACTACGAAGGGCTGCAAGTTGAACATACGCACAAATTGGGAATAGAAGATTAGGGAAACCGCTATCGCTGCAGCAACTCCCAAAAACAATCCTAACTTCCTATTCAATATCTCCCGTCCCAAGAGGAAAGCTGCAGGCGGTGTAAGAGATCCTATTATTGCCCCGAATAGGCGATACCAGTTAACGTCTGAGCTAATCCAAGTCCATACCTTTACCATCCATGGGTATAATGGTGGATTATTATCCAGTTTGCAGGTATTCCAAGTGTCAACAAAAGAACCTTCTGATTGAAATAGTAGGATGACCTCATCAAAATTCAGATCGAGATCGAAAAGCCGAATGAGACGAAGCCCCAGAGCGAGTAAGAACAGTAGTAGAATAGTTACAAGGTCGCT
>CBDUWK010000097.1:0-7541 GCA_965370905.1 uncultured bacterium
CGCAGCCGCTATACTGCCGGGGAAATTCTACGTTGCGCAAGAGAGGAATTACTGAACAGAGAATCCGTATTACTGCAAAATTCGACAGTATTCATCGGCCCGCTGGTTTTTCCAACCCCGTTGGAGTTGGAATTTATAAAGGCATTAATTCTGCGAAGCGAAAAAAGCTATCTCATCCCTGCGCCAGGATCTGACTGGCATAGACAAATCGTAGACCCCATTAGAGATTCGTCCGAATTAACCCTTCCAGTAGAAATAGAATTTTTCCAACCACAAACACCGGAAATCGAAGTTGACACAGTATTTGGCCATATCGCCTCAAAGGTGGCGGGCGGCGCTTACCGTTACCGTGATTTTCGCATAATTTATCCATCTACTCAGGAAGTAATACCCTTGCTAGAATCTGCAGGGAGGCGTTATCACGTTCCTCTGAAAGGGCAAATCACGAGGAGACTGAAAGAATTCCCAGGCGCAAAATTACTAAGCAAATTGTTCGAGCTTTTCGAGTCCGCCTGGGAGCGAAGGCAGCTGCTGGAGGTTTTACGATCCGGTATGTTAAAAGCGCCACAGATGGAAATATCGGATGCCATAAAGTACGTTCTGAACCATGGGAATTCAAAAACATTACCATCCGTCAGCTTCTGGATAGAACTATTTCGTACTGAAAAGCTGCATAACGTGGTTATTCAGTTGGAATCTTTGCAAAAATTGGATGCAGGTAACTCCGGCAGTCTAACTGGCGCAGAATTCTCAGAATGGTTAATTGAAGGTATAGATTTCATTAGAAACCGAGAAGAAGATTACTTCCAAGCCGTGGATCAAAGCATTGAGGAACGAGGATGGGAGACGCTAATTGATTTGATCTCCACTTTCAGACTACAGTCTTCTCGTCCCAGCAGGCGGCCGGTTCTGATCGAAGCCTTCATAAAAGCGCTCAATATGTGCAATTATATGCTGCCCAATAGACATACCGATGCTGTCGAAATCTGTTCAGGGACACAGGAGGATCACCTGCCCATTAAAGTAATAATCTATCTTGGCTTGACTTCTCGCATACCCTCGCCGGTTAAAACCAGTCCTTTTTTTGGGGATGAAGATCCTAAGGGTTATGCAGAACAGTTGCAACAATTCCAGCTCCATCTCGCCAATGCGCAAGAGAGAGCCTTAGTTTCAGGTCCACAGTATGACGACGAGGGGAGTGAATTGGCGGCGTCCCCGTTTATAAAATCGTTGGAAAACCGGCTGGGACGACAGCTTTCGAGAATAGATATGGGGAGATGGGATCCGAAACATCAAGAGCATAGAGAGGCCTCGCCACCCGCACAAATATGGGCAAAAAACCGCATTACGGGAGGGCGAGCATTATCTCGCATCCGTGAACGTAATCTGTTCTGGAGTCCTACCCAGGTAGAAGATGCAATACAGTGCCGCTATCTGCATTTCGCCAAAAATATCCTGAAGCTGGAAACACTGCAGGATGCAATTTCAGTCGGGGTCACTCCACTTTTACTGGGATCGATAGCTCATCACGCTCTGGAAAGATTCTTGGAGCTCAAGAAAGAGGGAGAGACTTACGAAGTTGCAAAATGGATTCGTGAAGAATTCCTACGGAGGACTTCACATTTAGATCATTACCTGGAAATGGATCGTGATCTGGAAGATCTGACCACGTGCATTGTGGATTTCATCGAGAATGAAGGGGGAACCCTGGTAAGTGGATTTATTCCCGCTGAACAAGAATTCAAGTTTGGAGGAAATAGCGATACCCAGGGGTTAAAGATTGCCTTTGGAGAAGATGACATTCTCATGGAAGGACGGATAGACCGCATAGATGCCGGGCAAAACATTGCAGTAGTCATTTTCGATTACAAGTATAAGAAATTTTCGAACAAAGCGGATTTTTTCGCAGATTTTTATGCGGGACTGAAGCCACAGGTACTTATATACGGATTGTTCATGCAGGAAATCATGGAGAAGAATCCGGTGGCTCTGTTGGAGATTTACTTGCGATCTTCCAATGTTGTGGGGGTAAAACTGGGTGGTAGTCTGAACTTAAATGAAAATTTTCAGAAGAACTCCGACATTCGCACCGTCGACATTGAAGAGAGGGCAAGGTTGTTTGCAAAAGCGTTAAATGTCATAAATAAGTGCGCATCGCAGATGGCTGAGGGGGACATTCTGCCAACACCGAAAGACGTTGACCGCTGCGGCCCGGGGAATTGTGAATATGCAGATTTATGCCGGTATAGACAACGATGGATGAATCCTTAAAAAAAAACTTGACAGAAGCGCAGAAAATCGCGATTCAAAGCGACGATTCACCACTGGTAGTGCGTGCCGGCGCCGGCAGCGGCAAAACAATGGTGCTGGTGAAAAGGTACTTGCGCCTGGTACTGGAAGAAAAATTCAAACCACAGGAGATTCTGGCAGCAACTTTTACGGAGAAGGCTGCAGCTGAGATGAAAGAGCGCGTCGCCGAGCAGTTAAACCAACGCAATCGCCCTGAATTGGTGGCCGAATTAAATGCCGCGCCGATCTGTACCATACATTCATTCTGTTCCCGTTTAATCGCCCCAAAAGCCATTGAATTAGGAATAGACCCAAACTATCGCATCCTCGAACAATATGAAGCAGACTTGCTAAAAGAAGAATGCCTTGCAGAGGTGTTATCAAATTGGAGGAGAAGTTTTCCCGACAGGATAAAACAGATCGTAAACAATCTTCATTGGAGTGGAGATTATGGTCTTCGCCAGGGCAGAATTCCCGCGTCTCGAGGGTTTTCGAGACAATTTCTCGAGCTCGTGGATGCTGCCCGGAGCGCCGGGAAGGTCGAAAGCGCTCCCTTCAGTTCGTTAGATATTAGTTCCGCTGCAATTACCGAGCTGATCGAGAACATCAAGCGAGAGATAAAGGCGATTCTCGCTGGGAAGGCTGGATTTCCCGAAAAGTCAATTGAAAAACTAGTAGTCGCTGAGAAAGCACTCGATAAATATGAAGACTGCAGACAGAATAGCACCTACAAAGAAAATCTCGATTTGCTTAAAGAAGTAGCAGGAATTTCGCTGGCAGTAAGCAAGCCCATCAAGCCGATTCTGAAGCAGGTGAGAGATGTTCTCTGCCCTCTTCTCTATGATGAATTTTTCAGCGAGATCTATGAATCCCTGCGGTTAGTATTGAACCAGCTCTATCATGATTTTCTGGCAGCATACCAGAAAAAGAAGGCCGGTATGGGTGTGCTGGATTTTCTCGATTTGGAGGAGTTCGCGCTAAAGCTTCTCGAATCCGACCAAAAACTTAAACCGGTGAAAGTGGTGCTGATAGATGAAGCACAGGATCTAAATCCAGTACAGTGGAATATTTTATCCAAACTGGGAGAGAGCACCACCATGTTCGCGGTGGGAGACGCACAACAGTCGATTTACGGTTTTCGCTACGCAGACGTCAGCCTTTTTGCAAAATTCGCAGAAGGAGCTCGTGCAGGACATGGAAGAGAGGTACAGCTAAAAGATAACTTCCGCAGCAGACCATCAATTTTAGACGCGGTCAACGCTATCTTTAAAAGCATTTGGACAGACGAATCTGTCACCCCGTTTTTGGAACTCAAGCCAACGTACCCTTATCCAGAAGGCGAAAGCTACAAAGTAGAACTCTTAACCGCTACGGATGAGAACCGGCAAAAGGCTAGATTTACAGAAGCACGACATTTAGCGCGCCGAATTCGAGAGTTAGTAATGGATGGTGCAACCGAATTAAGTCGAGGAGGTGAGCAGGATGGCGTTTCACCATCATCATCCCCGCAATGGAGCGACGTATTGGTGTTGGTGCGATCTGGTAGCAGCTTCGATTACCTGGAAACTGCCTTTAATGAAGCAAAAATTCCTTTTTTAATAAAAACTGGACGTGGATTTTGGGATGCTCTGGAGATAAGCGATCTGCTGGTATTTTTAAAGTGTATTGAAGATCCCGGGGATTCGTTAAGTTTAGCCTGCCTTTTGAGGTCGCCTGCAGGCAGCTTTTCAGATGACGATCTGGTGGAACTGGGATACGCCCATACCGATGCTCTTAGCAGCGCTCAAAAAATGGATCGGATGCCACTATATGAGGGTCTCCAGATAAAAGCGTCGTCCGATGCCGCGGATGGCTCCTTAGCAGAACGGTCGGCAAAATTTCTGCGTGATTTTAATTCCCTGTTTACCGTCAAAGCCCGTATGCCCCTGAGAGTTCTCGTAGAGCATTGGATTGAGTTGAGATCTCTCGAACTCATCTGGTCATATGATCCCGATAAGCATCTAATTTTCAGCAATGTGCGGAAATTTCTGCGTCTTTGCGATAAGTTTGCCGCTGAACCGATCACGAAACTGCGGGCAGCCTGCGATGAATTCCGGACCAGAGAAATTCATGAAGCGAGCGCACCGGCTTCACGTGATGATAGCGGCGCAGTAGAGGTAATGACTGTGCACGCTGCCAAAGGCCTGGAAGCACCAATAATAGCGCTATTTGACATGAACTATCAGCCGAAAAGCCACAGCTCCGCGTTCTCCTTTTCTAAAGACTCAGGCGCAGCGTTCTGTGTCAATCAAAGAAGCCTGAAAAAAGGCTACTATAAACCCATTCGTTGCGCAGAAATCGACCAGGATAAGAAGAATCTGAGTCTATCGGAAAATGAGAGAGTTCTTTACGTTGCTATGACTCGCGCCCGCGAAAAACTGATTTTAGCGGCTTCTGGCACTAAAAGAGACGATGAAAAAGTAAGGGTTTCCGGGTGGTTCGATCTAATCATGAAACATCTTCACCTCGATACCGAAATCCTTTTTAACATGGAGACACCTGTCTCCGGACCAGTTCCTTTAATTGATATTGAAGGCTATGACACGGGGATTGAACTGAGACGATTCCACCAATCCACTTCGGTGGAAGCTGAAGTGGGTAAAGGCGTGACCTCAAAAATAGACGAGAGTACGCCTGTTCCAGCTTCTTTTCCGGTTAAACCTGAAGACAAATCTGCTCCGGTGTCAGTGGTATCGTGGCTGCGCGGGGATCCATCTGTCTCTGAAGGATCCAAAAAAATCGAAGATGATTTTGAACATGCAAGAGACCGGAAGGTTACCGGTATAAAAACAGGTAGATTGGTGCACCGCGTGTTGGAAGTCTTAAAACGAGACATGCCTGAGAATCTGTGGGAGGATCTTATTAGATCCGAAGCACGCAAATTATACGGTACTGATCCCGATGATGAAGAATCAGGCAGGGTAATGACGATGATGCGACATTATTCTTCCTCAGGATTGGCTGCGAGGATAGATAAGTCAAACCGCATCAGGCGCGAATTTCCCATCCTTTTCGAGCTGGGAGAAACTCTATTCAGGGGGACATTGGATCTCACCTTTGAAGAAGAAGATGGATGGGTTCTAGTGGATTTTAAGAGCGATCTAAGGAAACCTGATTCGGATGTCAGCTTAAAGGAGCGATATTTTAAGCAGATGCAGATGTATTCGCTGGGTTGGAAGAGTTTGACTGGTAAGCTACCGAAAGAGGCTCTGCTGTACTATTTACAGATGGATCGAATTGAACCTATACCTCTGGACGCGCATGCTTTGAGATCAGTTTCGGAGTTATCAATCGCTAGAGGGGACACTTAGCGATCAAAGCTGTGTAACGGTGAAGACTTTAAAATCTCTTGTAATCTAATAGAAGCAAAGTCACCTTTGGCATAACGAATTTTTCAATTCCCGCTTGCTATTAGGTAATATAATTTTGTATAATTTATGTTTTGCACCCATAGCTCAACCAGGCAGAGCAACGGACTCTTAATCCGCAGGTTGTGGGTTCGATTCCCTCTGGGTGCACAAATACAAATCGACGAAATAGCGGCATCTTTTGGTGTCGCTTTTTTGTCTCAACGAGTAGGTATTTAGGGATATTTTAGGGTTTGGAACCTTGCAAAAACCTTGCACGGGATTATCCGAGGCAGGTTAGGGAGTCAGCCATCTCTCTCATTTCTTCGGGTAAGGCATGTGTGTAGATTTCTGTTACCTTTATCGATGAATGTCCGAGAAACTCCTTAATTTGAATTAAAGGAAATCCCTTTCTTGCGAGATCTGATGCTGCTGTGTGACGCAGGCAGTGAAGTCAGTCTTTTCAAAGCGTATTCATCAGTAGTGATCGTTCGGTGGGCTTTTCCAAGACTCCGCCTATCTTTCAGATAGAGCTCAGTGAACTCCGAAAGCAGCACCGGTTTGATCTCCTCTCTAGGTTCCAACCCCCTTTTTTCACGGATAGTGTCCTCATCGATCTTCTTAAACATCAGGGTAAGTACATCGAAGGATCCCACGAAGCAATTATTACGCAAAGACAATTCAATGTAGTACAAAGGAGGATACAAACCAACAGGCGGTGCTGAGGAACCTGCCGATACTCTCACCAGAAGATTCCATCATAAAACTTTCCCTTGACAAACCCACTAATTTTTCGTATATTGTTTCAGCATAGATTTCCATTACAACTTTGCGCGGCTCCAACACAGGATAACCTGAACCTGGTTTATTTGGAGGAAGAACCATATAGAAGCACAGTCCTATTCACCTTGGGGGGTGAGCGGGGGTGTGCTATTTTTGTATCTATAAACGGAGGGAATGATGATGTTCAGGAAAATTATGGTTTTGGTGGGGGTGGTTGGATTTCTTGTTGGTTTCACAGTTACATTGTACGCCCAACCGGACACCCTCTGGACTAAAACCTTCGGCGGAAGCTTAGGTGACGGGGGCGAAAACGTTCAGCAGACCAGTGACGGCGGGTATATCATCGCGGGAGGTACCGGTTCTTTTGGCGCTGATAGTTACAATGTCTATTTAATCAAGACCGATGCTTCAGGTGTAGAGCAATGGAGCCAAACCTTCGGCGGAAGCAATTATGATATTGGCAACAGCGTTCAGCAAACATTCCCAGACTCGGGTTATATCATCGTAGGATATACCGAATCTTATGGAGCAGGTGGTGCTGATGTCTATTTAATCAAGACAGACGTTTTGGGAGATACGCTCTGGACTAAAACTCTCGGAGGGAGCGATTATGATAATTTTGGCAAAAGTGTTCAGCAAACCGACGACGGTGGGTATATCATCGCGGGATATACTGCATATCTTTATGGTGTTGGTGATGTCTATTTAATCAAGACCGATGCTTCAGGTGTAGAGCAATGGAGTCATACTTTTGGTGGAAGCGATTCTGAAAGAGGTTACTGTGTACAGCAAACCAGCGATGGCGGATATATTATCGCGGGATATACCGCTTCTTATGGCGCTGGCGGTTGGGATGTCTATTTAATCAAGACCGATTCTTTGGGAGTTACCTTATGGACAAAAACCGTCGGCGGAAGCGGTTATGATATAGGCAGAAGCGTTCAGCAGACCAATGATGGCGGGTATATCATTGCGGGAGCAACCACCAGTTCTTATCTCCCCTTCACTGACGTCTGGCTGATTCGCTTGGAAAGTTGGTCAACTTCTGGTTCAATAAGTGGGACAGTTACTGACCTCTCGACT
>CBDUWK010000098.1:0-7512 GCA_965370905.1 uncultured bacterium
GTTTTGGGCGCTGCCTTTATTAGGCATTACGGGCTTAAAAGCCAGAGAGATAATAGGTTACACGGCAGCGTTGATGGTATTGGTAATGCCACTGGTAATATTAGCATTGTTGATATTGTAATTTTTGTCTGAACCACGGATTTCACAGATTACACGGATTATTTAGGGATTTCGTGTAGATGAAATACAGCGATATTACAGAGAAGATTATTGGATGTGCCATGAAGGTGCATTCTAATCTCGGTAACGGTTTCCAGGAAGTTATCTATCAGAGATGTTTAGCTATCGAATTTAATGCCGCTGGATTGAAATATCAAAGAGAAGAAGAAATCCCTATTTTATACAAAGGATCTGATGTCGGTTCGCGCCGCGCTGATTTTATTGTAGAAGATAAAGGCTTGGTGGAATTGAAGGCGATTCAAGAGTTAAATGATTCTCACTTAGCACAGATTATCAACTACCTTGAGGCGTATAAGTGTGAAGTTGGACTTTTAATAAACTTTGGCGAGAAGAGCTTGGTATTCCGCCGCTACGTCAATGACATTGAATCTCCAAAGGTGATGAGATAATCTAAAATTCAACTAACGACAGACGACATAAAATTTCTTATATAATCTTTCTAAAACCTGATTCTAAAAGACGACCGGTGAATTTTAATCCAAAAAATACGTGAAATCCGTGGTTCAGACAACCCACCACCCCAGAATCAGCCAGTCCGCCAAAGGTGGCTAAAAAGCGGATTCTGGTGAATAATAGATAGCTAATTGTCCAAAACCGAGTGAATTTTATTATCAGATGTAAATAAGACATGAATATAAATAATCCGGAGGTTGGATGAACAAGGTTTTAGCTTCGGCTGAAGAAGCCTTAAAGTTAGTTGACATCCGTGACGGCGATACGATCATGTTGGGTGGATTCGGTCTATGCGGGATTCCGGAAAACCTGATCGAAGCCCTGCGTAAAAGTGGCGTGAAAGACATTACCTGTATCTCAAATAATGCAGGTGTGGATGACTTTGGATTGGGGCGGTTGCTGGACACGAGACAGATCAAGAAGATGGTTTCTACCTATGTAGGAGAAAATGCCATTTTCGAGAAACAATTTCTCGACGGCGAATTGGAGGTTGAGTTCGTGCCGCAGGGGACGTTTGCCGAAAGACTGCGCGCTGGCGGCGCCGGAATACCGGCATTTTATACGCCTACAGGTGTGGGAACTCCTATTGCAGAGGGAAAAGAGACGCGCGAATTTGACGGTAAAACATACCTGATGGAAAAGTGGTTGAGCGCCCGTATTGCTTTTGTGAAAGCTTACAAAGGTGACCGCTACGGCAACCTGATTTACCGTAAAACCGCCCGAAATTTCAATCCCATGATGGCTTCAGCGGGAGAGATCACCATCGCAGAAGTAGAACACCTGGTAGAACCCGGCGATCTTGACCCGGAAGCTATCGTTACTCCCGGGATCTTCGTGCAATACATCTTTGAAGGTAAAAATTACGAGAAGCGGATTGAACAACGAACCGTAAGGCCCAGACCGTAGCGTTTGGTCACACATAATGGAGAATTCTCATGGCTGAATTAAAACCACGTGAAATAATCATCCGTCGCGCAGCCCAGGAGTTGCAAGATGGGTTCTACGTAAATTTGGGTATCGGTATGCCCACCCTGGTTTCGAACTACATTCCCGAAGGCATGGACGTCTCTATGCAAACCGAAAATGGTATGATGGGTTACGGGCCCTTTCCTTATGAGGGTGAAGAGGACGCCGATCTCATAAATGCCGGAAAGCAGACCATAACCGAACTTCCCGGTGCGTCATACTTCTCATCGGCGATTTCATTTGCCATGATACGCGGAGGGCACGTCGATCTGACTATCCTCGGCGCCATGCAGGTAGCTAAAAATGGCGACCTGGCAAACTGGATGATCCCCGGCGCTATGGTAAAGGGTATGGGTGGCGCCATGGACCTGGTCGCGGGAGCTAAAAAAGTCGTAGTCACCATGATGCATGCGGCGAAAGATGGATCGCCTAAAATCTTGAACAGGTGCAATCTGCCCTTGACAGGAGTCGGGGTGGTGAACCAGATAATCTCGGAACTTTGCGTCATGGACGTCCTGTCACCGGAAGGATTGGTATTGCGTGAACTGGCGCCCGGAGTTTCTGTCGAGGACGTCAGGAAGGTAACCGAAGCTGATTTTGAAGTTGGAGACGTCGTTGAAATGTCCCTTTAAGTCGTCTATAAAGACGAGGGACGACCGTGTTTGACCGGCTCTTTCAATCTGATAAGTTGATCTGGTGGATTATATGCGTGGCATTTCTGCTGCGGTTAATCGTAATCCCCATTTTAGGTCCGGATAATGAGGATCTGTACGAATACGGTCAAATTGCCTGGAATATTGTCCAAGGGCACGGTTTCAGCTGGGATTTCGAAGGACGGTTTCCACTTCAGCCGACGGCTTATTCCCCAGCCTTATATTGTTATACATTGGTGCCCTGGTTTGCACTCTTTGGGATCGAGCTGACGGGGCCTCGGATAATGCACGCCCTGCTCCTGGCGGCAGCCTGTTGGTTTCTTTTCAAAATAGGGCAAAGTCTGGTAAATCGAAGAGTAGGACTGATTGCGGCGTCTATCTGGGCGATTTATCCGGAATTGATCTTTCTAACGGTGCGTTTTGCTCCTGAAAACGCCATGTTTCTCCCCATGATGGCTTTGCTTTATGTTGTTCAAAAACTGCCGGATTCTGGTGGCAATAAAAGCACCTTTGGCTGTGGGATGCTGTTAGGTATAGCCTGCTGGGTAAATCCGAGCCTGCAGATTTTGGGAGCGATAGTTCCCGCTTCCTGGTTGCTTAACAGAAGAGTGGGGGTAAGAGCCTGGCTGAAGAGCTCGGCGATTTTAGCGGCAGGAGCAATCCTGGTGATTGCGCCCTGGACGATTCGCAATTACGTAAAACTGGGAGCCTTCGTCCCTTTGCGATCAGCTTTCGCTTACAATGTATGGCGAGGGAATCATATTGGAGCTACTGGCACAGTGCGTACTTTCGACGGAAATATTGTCGATGTTGCAGTTCCACCGGAATACAAGGAATATTACGAGAAGTATATGGTGTCGGATGAGATTGAAAGAGACCGCTTCTTTGCAGGCGAAGTAAAGACTTTTATCAGGGAAAATCCTGGTGAATATTTGAAATTGACGACCATAAGGTTCTACTATTTCTGGTGGAGAGATTTCACGCATCCTTTGACTTCACATCCTTTATATATCGTTCCTTGGATATTGATATTGATATTTGCCAGTATCGGTATGATCAGCATACTGCCACAATGGAGGCTATGGTCGCTCTGGTGGCTGCAAATAATCGGTTTTACAGTACTTTTCAGCTTAACAATATTTTTGCCGAGGTATCGGATGCCTATATATCCGGCCATATTTTTACTGGCAGCTACCGGGATCGATCGGATGATAGTATATTTGAAAGCTGGTGGAAAAGCAAAATTAGAATAACGACGCATTTCACTTTATATAGAGGACTAGATTATGTTTCTAACTGAAGAGCAGGAACTCTTATACCAAACAGTGCATGATTTCGCTCAGAACGAACTTAAGCCGCGCGCCGCAAAATTCGACGAACAAGAGTCGATCGACAAAGATATCCTGGAGGCCATGGGAGAATTGGGCTTGATGGGAGTCTGTTTTCCCGAGGAGTACGGTGGTGCGGGAATGGATACAGTCTGTTACGCAATTGCGGTCGAAGAGATCAGCAGAGTATGCGCGTCCACAGGGATTACGCTCGCCGCCCATATTTCATTGGGAACGAACCCTATATACCTGTTCGGAGATGAAGAGCAGAAACAAAAATACCTGCCCAAACTCTGTTCCGGTGAAGAAATCAGCTCGTTTGGCTTGACCGAAGCCAACGCTGGTTCGGATGCAGGGGGTACGGAGACGACGGCGGTGAAGGATGGCGATGAATGGGTGCTGAATGGTTCTAAAATGTTCATCACCAACGGATCATTGGCGTGGACCAGTGTCAATACTGCTATGACCGATAAAGAAAAAGGACTTAAAGGAATCTCTGCTTTTATCGTTGAACGCGGCACGCCGGGCTTCGAAGTGGGGAAAAAGATTCATAAGATGGGAATTCGGGGATCCGATACAACTGAGCTGATCTTCGAAGATTGCCGCATCCCTGCTGGGAATTTGCTCGGCAAAGTTAATGAGGGGTTCAAGCAATTTATGATTATCCTGGATGGCGGGAGGATTTCGATCGGTGCCATGGCACTGGGAATTGCGCAGGGTGCTTTTGATGAGGCGCTGCGCTACAGCAAAGAGCGGCAGCAGTTTGGACGGCCGATAAGTTCCTTCCAGGCTATCCAATTCATGCTGGCGGACATGGCCACCGAGATCGAAGCCTCGCGTCACCTGGTCTACCACGCAGCTCGACTGAAGGATGCCGGTAAGAGCTATTCCAGACAGGCTGCCATGTGTAAGATGTATGCTGCCGAAGTAGCTATGCGTACCACCACGAAGGCGATTCAGATTCACGGTGGATATGGATATACCAAAGAATATGCTGTTGAGCGTATGTTCAGAGATGCGAAGTTAACCGAAATCGGTGAAGGTACCTCGGAAATTCAGCGCATTGTCATTGCAAAAAATTTGTTGCAGGATTAATGGATTAAAATAGAGAGTGAACGCTCTCCTGAGGGATAAACATGAAATTGGGAAAATTTGAAATAAACATCCTGGAAGATGGCTACTTCAAACTCGATGGCGGAGCCATGTTCGGAGTGGTTCCCAAAACAATCTGGGATAAGTTGGAACAGTCTGATGAATATAATCGAATATTGATGGGAGCCAATCCCACTCTCGTGCGTACCGGTGAACATGTAGTTCTCATAGATACCGGTCTTGGGGATAAATATGATCCTAAGAATCTTGACGTCTATAATATTCAACTGCCCCGTGGACTCCAGGCTGAGCTAATGCGACTGGAAATAACTCCCGAACAGATAGATTACGTCATCTGTACCCATCTGCATTTTGACCATGTGGGAGGCAATACCTATCGCGATCCTGAAGGTGCGCTGAAGTCGACTTTCCCGAATGCGCGCTATGTCATTCAGAAAGCCGAATACGAAGATGCGATGGCCACAGGCCCACGCACCAAAGCGAGCTACGATCCTGATAACATAGTACCTCTGCAGGAGTCGGAACAGATAAATCTGATAGACGGCGATACGGAAGTGATTCCGGGAATCAAGGTTCGGGTTACAGGCGGACATACTCGCTCACACTCGATAGTTGAAATAGAATCGGAGGGACAGAAAGCGCTTTTTCTCGCTGATTTGATTCCTACCTCATCGCATATAAAGGTCCCCTATGTGATGGGATACGATCTGTTCCCCGCTGATACGGCTGACTATAAGGAGCGGTTGTTGCAGGAAGCGGCCGAGGGTGATTATCTGTTGATCTTCGAACATTCCCCTCGTCAAAAGGCCGGAAGAGTTCTATTGAAAGACGGCAGTATAGTCTTCATGCCGGAACCATTTGATTGAGAAGCGAAATACTTAATATATATAGATAGGAGGTTAAATGGCTAATTTACGAGAAGTTGTTGTTGTTGGCGCAGCGCGCACACCAATCGGTTCTTTTTTGGGCGCGCTGTCCACAGTTCCCGCACCTAGATTGGGTGCCATTACCATTAAAGCCGCGCTGGAACGTGCTGGCATCAAACCGGAGGATGTAGATGAAGTTATCATGGGCTGCGTCCTGGCGGCAGGAGTTGGTCAAGCGCCGGCTCGCCAGGCGATGATCTACGCCGGTATTCCCAGATCCACCGGAGCCATGACGATCAATAAAGTCTGTGGTTCGGGTCTGAAATCTGTCATGTTGGCTGCGCAATCCATCCAATGCGGCGAAGCTGATATCGTGGTGGCTGGCGGTATAGAAAACATGAGTTTGGTGCCTTATTATTCACTCAATGGCCGCACCGGTTTCCGCCTGGGGCATGTTCAGTTGACTGACGGTATGATCTTCGATGGACTCTGGGACATATACAATAATTTCCACATGGGTAACGCCGCGGAAATGTGTGCAAAAGAATTCGAAATCACCCGCGAAGAGCAAGACACTTATGCTGCCGAATCCTATCGCCGGGCCCAAACTGCTATAGCAGAAGGCAAGTTTAAGGCGGAAATCGTTCCCGTGGAGGTGCCCGGAAGAAAAGGAGCGGTGACGGTCGTGGAAGATGATGAAGAACCCGGAAAAGGTAAAGTCGATAAGTTCCCTTCACTGAGACCGGCTTTTCTCAGGGATGGTACCGTTACCGCGGCCAACGCCTCCTCCATCAATGATGGGGCTGCTGCCTGTGTAGTCATGTCCGCGGAAAAAGCCAAGGCATTAGGTTTGAAACCATTAGCAAAGATCGTGGCTCATTCTACTGCGAGCAAAAATCCTGAATGGTTCACCACCGCGCCTGCTGATGCCATCAATAAGGTGTTTGAGAAGACGAACCTTACCGCTAAGGATATCGATCTTTACGAAATCAACGAAGCCTTCTCTGTGGTATCGGTCGTCAACAACCGGCTGCTGGAATTGGATCCCACAAAAGTCAATATCAATGGTGGAGCGGTTGCTTTGGGGCATCCCATCGGTGCTTCAGGAACGCGTATTTTAGTGACGCTGCTTTACGCTATGGCAGATCGTAATGTCAAGCGCGGCTTAGCCTCCCTCTGCATCGGTGGCGGTGAAGCGGTTGCCATGATCATAGAGCGATAAGATACTCGAAATATCTGTGGCATCGACCTTAAATCATGCTGTAGGATATTAGTAATGAATCACTCGTATCTAATAGATTGAAAATCTTTTTGGAGGACAAATGTCAGAAATAAAGAAAATCACCGTTATCGGCGCGGGAACTATGGGTAACGGCATTACCCACGTCGCGGCACAATCCGGATTTGAGGTTAATCTGGTGGACGTCAAAGAGGAATTTCTGGAGCGCGCTCGCACCACTATCGAGAAAAATATGCAGCGGCAGGTGGACAAGAGAAAAATCCCGGAGTACCGCATGATGGACGCAGTTAAAAACATCACTTACACCACCGATGAAGCCAAGGCTGTTCCGACCGCTGATTTAGTGGTAGAAGCGGTTTATGAAGATCCTGCCTTGAAGTTCGAAATTTTCCGCCGCCTGGATCAGACGGCAAGCAAAGGTGCCATACTGGCCAGTAACACTTCTTCCATTTCCATCGATGAGATGGCTGGGGTTACCCAGCGCCCTGACAAGGTCATTGGAATGCACTTTATGAATCCAGTGCCGATGATGGAGTTGGTGGAAATCGTTATCGGATCGGCTACTTCAGATGAGACTGTTAAGGTTGTTGAACAGTTGGCTCGGAGGATGGGTAAAACGCCGGCGAGATCCAAGGATTCACCCGGCTTCATAGCCAATCGCGTCCTCATGCCCCTGATCAACGAAGCCGTTTACGCTTTGCAGGAAGGCGTCG
>CBDUWK010000099.1:0-7481 GCA_965370905.1 uncultured bacterium
ATATCGGATTGAACGCATTTTTACACTGGATCGGCAACCAGCCAAACGCCTACCAAGTTGACAGCGAAGCAGCTTTCGATGCTTTTATCGATGCTTTCGAAGTTACCAGTGATCGGGGAGTTTATGCTGAACAACCTTTCCGGCGGTTGAAACCGTTCATCCGCCGGCAGCCGCTTCTCAAGGACTGCTCTTCGCCGGGGGAACGTTTAGTTTTAGCGCCGGGTGGAGTTATGGGTTTTTGCGATTCATGCTACCCGGACAACCAGTACTTCTATCCCATCGATAGTTTTCCCGAAAAGGAGCATCCCGACCGGCAGATATGGGAAAAATTAGCTTCACCGGAGATGCCGGTTTGCCAGGAATGCCCGGCTATGACCGTATGTGGTGGAGCCTGCCGCTACGATGCCTTCAAAGCCAGTGGACGTCTGGATGGGATCGATCCGGAGCGATGTAAATTCGAACGTGCGTTCCTGAACTGGATGATCTGGGAATTATTTGACCAACGTAAGAATAAAGACACAACCTATTATCTCCCTGAGGATGCTGAAAGAGAGGTGCTGTTGGGTAATGTTAAGCTGAAGCTCGAAGATCAGCCGTTTACGGCAGGGAGTTACTCGTCATGACATCGAGCGGAGATAAATCAATTCGAGTCAGGGAAAAGTTTCATATATTCCATAGAGACAATGATATCTGTCGGTACGGGATTTACGGACTTTCACGACACTACTCCACCAGGAATGCAACCATCCCAGAGTCGGAAGAAGGTGAAACGATCACATTGGAAATCCCCTCACCAAAGCTGCGAGTTCTCCAGGCTGTGATCACCGCAGATTGCAATCTATCCTGCACTTACTGCTCCTTCAGGGCGAATGCGCCTTCGGTGATAGACGGAAAGATGAGCCTTGCTGAACTCATGGCATTATCCCGCCTTTTCAATGAATCAATCGGAACTGAGGGTCTGTTATTGATCACCGGAGGTGAACCGGAGCTATATCCGGAGGCGATTGATTATCTAATTGAAAATGTGCAGGGTAAGATCATAATGTTCACCAACGGTACATTTGCCCGAAGGGATCGTTTGTCGTATTACCGGGATAGAAAGGTTGGGGTGTTGTTTTCCCTGGATGGCGATCTATTTGCCCAGGACTCTGTTCGGAGAGGGCGTAACGGATCTTATACCAAAGTGGCACAGGCACTGAACGAAGCCGCCGAGGTAGGACTTGACTTCGGAATATCTGCTGTGGTGGGTGATCACAATATCGAAAGGCTGCCGGAGTTAGTGGAAAACATCTACGATAAATTTCAACCAGCCAGTCTGGGTTTAAACCTGCCTCACAGGTATGGTGAGATAGTCTGGAATGGGATCGAAGCATACACCAAAGCACTCATAGACATCTTCCAATTCGCCAAGGAGAACGTTCTTTTTGTGGATCAAATCAACCGGAGGCTGGCTCCTCTGGTGGAACGGAAATTTCGTTACCGGGACTGTTCTGCTCAGGGAGAAAAGCTCGTCGTGTTCCCGGGTGGTACCACAACCTCTTGTGTCAATCAGGCGGGATTGAAAAACGGCGAGATTGATTGGGTCAATAGAATTCCCATCCTCTCTGATGATTGCGGCGATTGCCACGCCATAGGTATTTGCGGTGGAGGATGCGTCTTTGATGGTGAGGCGATCTACGGCCCGGGTCGCTTCGACGAGAGAAATTGCTATTTCACCAAGAAAATGCTGGAACATTTTATATGGGACTTTCACAACGAGCTGGGCGATGATGCGACTAATTCCACTGCACTGCAAAAACGTTATGGATCCATGTTGAAGCGAACCAAAGGTACGCATTTTTCGGTAGGTCATGAAACCGTTTAGCAGGAACAGTATATACTTTTTAGGAAATCCATAATGCAGGCACTTATTTTAGCTGCCGGTACAGGTAAAAGGCTGGGAGGACAAACACCAAAATGCCTGATAGAGATAGGCAGCAATCAACTAATCGTAAGCCTCATCGAACAGTTCCGCCGTGAAGGAATTAAAGACGTCGTGGTCGTCACCGGATTCGGGCGCAGTCAGGTTGAGGAGGTTATCCTTGCCCACGGAGTCAGGAGCATCTTCAATCCCTTCTATCCGATTTCTGACAATCTGGTCTCGCTATGGATGGGTCAACAGCAGGTTTCCGAAGACTGTATTGTATCGCATGGTGACCTGATAATCGAGAACAAGCTGCTGAAGCAATTAGTCGAAGCCAAAGGCGATATCATATTGCCCCTGGATCGGTCGTCGGTAAACACAGAAGCGATGAAGATCCTGCTTGAGGATGAGCGAGTGCTCAACTTGAGTAAAACCATCCCACTCGAAGAAGCCTCAGGAGAATCCATACCGTTGATGAAGTTTTCCAGCAAAGCTCTGAAAGAACTCAGTACCCTGATGGAGAGAACTATCGAAGCTGGCGGCCTCAGTCATTACATCGAGGAGGCGGTCCTCGATCTGATCAAGATGGGACAATTCAAGGTTAAGATACTGGATGTTACGGGATTTCGTTGGGCGGAGATAGACACACCTGATGATCTCATCGAAGCGAAGAAGTTATTCCCATAAATTCTTATGATGGCTCAACCGGTTGACACTAAAATAGAAGATAAATTAGCTCGTGAAGCTGTAGATAACTGGGAGAAGCACTGGGCTAAGGTTGCTGCGCAAGGAGGCAGTTTATTCAAGCAAAACTTCGCGGCGCGATGGGGGCGTTTTATCAAGCGGTCCAGCAGTGGAGAGCTGGTTTGCAACTTGGTCGCTGATGAGATCGGTGAAAGCAATGGAGGTTGGATACTGGAAGCCGGGTGCGGTACCGGTTACGTTTCGTTGCGTATGGCTTTAAAGGGACACCAGGTTGTCCTCCTCGATACCTCTCCGTCGGCATTGGCGTACGCAAAGAAACAAGCTGAACTTCTGGGCATAAAAGCCATGCTAATACAGGGCTCAGTATTTCAGCTCCCTTTTAAGGAAGATATCTTCTCCGGATGTTTCAACGTCGGAGTACTGGACCATTTCGGCCCTGAATTTCGATCCCGGGCAGCGCAGGAGATGACGCGCGTGATCAAGTCCAAAGCCCGGATAATAGTAATCACTAACGATGCCCGCTCCCTGGTGCACCATAGAGCCATGCGCCACGCTAAAAGTAAGGGAATCTGGACGTTCGGCTTCAAAGATGCGATTTATTCTCTTAAGGAGTCGTTACAAAATTTATCCACAGCAGAGGATGTTCGTGAATACTCCCGCGGATTTCTAAGCCAATTCGAATTCCTGCACTACTTTTTACCGCAGAATGAGTTGTGCAAACGCCTGTTTTTCCGGTTCTTCTACCTGTTGACCTTTCCTTTCAAATTTATCAACCGTTTGCCAGGCCATTATCTGGTCACGGTGATTTATAAACGCTGAGATTGCAACGATGGATGAAACTACCTCCTCTAATAACGCTCCGCCGGTTCATGACAACTCGTTATACCGCCGCCTGATAATCCGGCCGCTGGCGAAATCTCTTGCTCCTGCGTTACATCGCCTCGGTTTCAGTGGAAATGGAGTGTGCTGGCTAAAGCTGGGATTCGGACTTATGGGGGCTTTGTTGCTGGCGTCAACATCAGCTCTGGTCGGATTTGCAGGAATGCTGTTCCTGCAGCTAAACTTTCTGCTGGATGCCGCCGACGGCGAAGTTGCCCGGCTGCGAGGGGAAGCGGGGCGGCTCTCGGGAGAGTATTTTGACAAGCTCTGCGACCATCTGCCCAAGACGGCCATGTACTTCTTCTGGGGTTACGGCACTATGCACCTGACCGGTAGCGTTCTGCCACTGTTCTGCGGAGCCTTCTTCGCGGCCTGGAACATCTACCCGCGCTTCTGCGCGGTCGAAACTCTGCTGGAAAGACTGGACAAAGCGCCGTTTGTTTACGACAATCCGGCTTTTCAAAAGGCGACCGCTAATTCCTTTTCAGTTAAAAAGGAGCGAGGCAGAGCCGATTACTTCCTGACCATGCTCGTGCATCCGGCGCTGAACCTGTTGACGCTGTTCTTCCTGATCGAGATTTTCATCCCTTCCATCACCTTAGGTGGAGATGCAATTCCCACCCGCTATATTCTGATCTCGGCCTACACCATAGTGGGTATTGTAAACTTCATGCGTAAAGGAGTGAGGTTCTTCCGTTTGCTGGATTTTTCGTAGATTTGTGAAAACGGCGCAATATGAATTACCCAGGGTAGGCATGGAGGCCTACCCCTACATCTGGATTCTGTGTCAAACACGGAATGACAAGATAAAGCCTTTAAAGGGCAAGTGTGCAGAGGCGCCATTATTTTTAAGCAGCATATATGATCCGCTCCGGCGGTTTTCTTGTTTATACGCCAACTTTCGGTTAGATTTAATCGTAAAATAAAGAGACTTTCAACTTGACATTAGATAAGCTTTAGCGTATTTTAATAAGTTAAGTTAGACAAGGAACAGGGCGTCAGCAGTAAGAGTGCGGAAACCTGGGAATAAGACGTTCAGGAAATTTTACATCACGGAAATTGCATGCAAGGTGAAACAGGGAACAGCGGCGGACCTATCGTAATTGTCGGCGCTGGTATAGCCGGCTTGACTTTAGGATATATGTTAAGCAAAGCGGGAAAACAGGTTATCCTGGTGGAACAGGAACCGGTAGTGGGCGGACTGGCCAGGTCATTTAAATACGATGATTTCATATTCGATATAGGGCCGCATCGTTTTCACACGGACGATTCCGAGATTTTACACTTTATCAAGGACATTTTAGGCGACGATCATTTAGTTATTCCCCGCAAGAGCGGCGTTTACATGTTCGGTAAATATTTCGACTGGCCGCTGGGATCTTCCAGCCTCTTCAAACTCCCCCCCAACATAATGGTCAAGTCTTTCTTCGATCTGCTGACGAAAGCTGAGATAAAAAACCAGGATAGTTTCACGGAATATACAATATCACGATACGGGCGAACCCTTTATAATTCCTTCTTCAAATATTACACGGAGAAATTCATCCACATTCCCTGCGAAGACGTTCACGTCGACTGGGCTACCGCGGGCATCAATCGCGCCGTAATTGACAAGCGGGTAAAGGCTGATACGCTTTTCGATTTGATCAAGGGCGTACTACTACCTCAAAAAGTTGACACGGATTTCCTGTATCCGCGCAAGCCGGGCGTGTATATTTTCAGTGAGAACCTGGCTGAACGTATCCGGCAGAACGGCGGACAAATACTGACCGATACGCAGATCGAAAAAGTGGAGCGAAGGGATTCCCAGATCACAGAGGTGACGCTCTCGGATGGCGAAACCATTCCCATCGACAAGCTGGTCTGGAGTGGTGAACTTACAACTCTATCACGCATGTTGGAAGTCGACGCCGATTCCCTACGGTATCTGGCCATGGTATGTTACAACGTGGTGATAAAAGGTGAAATAACCCGGGATTACCAGTGGCTCTATTATGGTGATCGGAGCATTACCATCAATCGAATTTCTGTACCAAAATTGTTCAACCATGCGAACAGCCCCGCGGGATATTGCGGCGTAAACGTTGAGGTCACCTGCTTTGAAGGCGACCAAACCTGGCAAAAACCGGAAGAATTGATCAATACGGTGAAGCGTGACTTGCTGCAGAGTAAACTCGTTTCGGATGGCAGTCAGATCGAAGAGATATGGATTGAGCGCATAAAAAATACCTACCCGGTTTACGATCTAAACTACAAAAAGAATTTGGCAAAAGTCACTGATGACTTAAGTCAGACGAAAAATCTCCTGTTATTAGGACGCTGCGGAACGTTCTGGTACAACAACATGGATCACTCCATGAAAATGGCTCTGGATTACGCCGATCATATATTAGAAGGAAAAGAATTGGCCGGCAAAGAAGCGTATTTCAACATTTAGTATGTTAGCATCAAATGGCAGAATTCCAGCTCCAATATTGAGCCTCATCATCAAATCCACACCCACGAATCATGCAGATAACGAGAACCTGAAAATCTAAGATGCTGTCCAACCTACCAGAAAACTTTCGCCAGGAACGCCTGCTTTCCGTTCTTTTGTTAGTAATAATTCTGTTTTCCATAGGCAATTACCTTGTCAATGGACTGTATGCCGGTATAAGGTATAAAGGTCAGGATTTCGTGGGGTATTATGCCAATGGGAAAATGCTGATGCAGGGAGTGAATATTCATAACTACGAAGAATGGAAAAAGGGCGTGCAAAGTCTGGAACTGACACGAGACGGTAAAATATTGGAGAGGGCTACCAGATCGGATTACCCGCCATTCTGGTATCTCGTCATGTCCGTTTTTTCGCCATTAAAATGGCAAAATGCCTTTGTTGTATGGATTTTAATAAACCAGATTTTCCTCCTCCTGCTGATACTGCTCTTATTCAGGTACTTCGATATCAAGACATTCAGTGTTGAGGCAGCGCTAATGCTTTTTGTAATGCTGAATTATTATCCGCTTTTTTATACCCTCATGGAAGGGCAGGTGAATATCTTACTATTATTGATGCTGATTTCTGCCTTCTGGTTCTTTAAAAAGAGGATAGATTGGTTGGCAGGTTTGATGTTAGGATTAGCAACGGGTATCAAGATAGTCCCAGCTATTATTCTCTTTTACTTTTTATGGAAAGGTCATTGGAAGGTAGTAATATTCGGAGTGTTGGGATTTCTGGGCACGCTTCTGATAACTGCTTTAGGTGCTGGCAGCGAGATTGTGGTCAGCTATTACACCGGGCAGCTTTTTAAATATGGCGCTTCAACGAATCCGGACATTTTCAACCAATCTATCAACGGTTTCTGGAGTCGCTTGTTAACACAAAGCCAATATGCGAACGGTTGGATGGATGCTCCCGGTTTTGCAAACATCATGATCAAGATAACGTCAATAGCCACCCTCATTATTTCGCTAAGCTTTACCAAGGGAAAGTTCGAAAGATGCGATCAATCGTGGAATATGGGTCTCGCGATCTTCGTCCTGACAATGATGATGGTATCGGCGTGGACCATGGAACATCATTTCATTAACCTTTACATTCCCTTCTTTGTCGTATTCATTGGATATTTCCGCTTTAAGAACATCAGTTTATCGTCTATTCTGATTTTCATTTTATGCTATGGATTGTTTGCCTTCAACCTGCCGTATACCACGGAGAAATTTAACAGCGGTGTCCTGATTCTGGTGAAATCCTTAAAATTCTACCCGTTATTGGTAATGTGGGGATTACTGTGCTTTGAACTGAAGCGGTTAAGAATGGTTTAAACTGTTAGGAGAGGCAGAGATTAAATTGAGTTTAATTTCGTAGAGTGTATTTGGATAGCGTATTTCCCTCAGTTTCGGTTCACCGGAACCTTCTGGGGGATTATTCATTTTATTGCTTTTTTACTATTAGGATACCATATTCTCTTTTTCGGGCTTAAGGGATTTAATTGCTTTATTCTGGTGTGAAAGA
>CBDUWK010000100.1:0-7462 GCA_965370905.1 uncultured bacterium
ATCGAGTGTCTCATCCACCAATAAAATGTGATGCTCAAAAGTTGGCTTTATGACGTTGAACTGAATGGTAGCCGGCTCTGCGCTAAGCGTTAACCCATCGTCTCGCACCCATACCGTAAATACATAGGAGCCGGTCTCCAGACCGAAGAGCTGGATCTGGTTGGTTTCCGACCACTCTGGATTGCTGTGATCCCAGAGCGTGTCTCCAGGCGTCTTCAACAGGAAGTAAGTGTATTCCAATGGAATCTGATAAAGTTCCATGTCATCCGGATCATCGCTACGCCAGTTGAAGGATATCCCCTGCCACAGCGGAGTCAGTTCATTCAAGCTAAAGAGTGTATCTTCAAGAACGTAATGCTGGGCGTATTCTGTATCGGCTGCCTCTAAGGGTTTAATTGTGGGGTTATTAGGAGGATTATTAGTGCGGAAGAGAGTCTTAAAATCATAATCGCTTTCCATACCTTCATTGTCAACCGCTTTAACAAACACGACGTGTTCAGTAGTGTCTCCGGTTTCAGTAAGCAGGTAAATTCGGGAATTCATAGAGGTGGTATCAACCCAATTCAATTCATTCTGATGTTGCGCGAAGTAACCGTCCGGATCTAATCTGAAACCGGAGATGAATTCCGGGTCAAACATGTCAGCATAGCGATAGTATTCTACAAATCCATCCGGGTCACTTCCTTTCCAGTAGACGGTGGGCGCAAAAGAAAGGAGGTAGTAATTCCCAATTGTAAACTGGAAGTCTATTAAGTAGCTTTCACCTGCTTCCAATCCACCACCCTCGAGGGGAGTCAGGAACGCGATAGTATCATCTTCGACAATAACTTCGTAATCCATTTCGTAATCAACACCGGGGCTATAAAGCATGGTGTCGGGAGGTACCGATGCACTTAGCCCGTATACTTTTTCGGAATCAGCAATCATCAACGCACCTTGCATATCGAGGATTTTTATGGGGGTTTGGGGATCATCCTCATCTACAGTAAAGGGCATACCGTAATGATTTGTGGTGTCAATCCCATATGCATTCTGAGGAACGTTCACGAATTCTACAATGGGTCGTTGGTTAGCGTAGAATTCTCCTGTAATCTCACCGCATCCCTGAATGACTGCCAGTGCTATTAATAAAGATAGCCCGAATCCGACTACTATATGTACCTGTTTAGACGACATCTTCAACTCCCACAAAGTGGTATATTTTAAGAACAAGTTCGACCTGTTGTTTAGCATGATTCGTTCTCACTGTGAGCTACATTGTGATACCTAATGTAAAAAAGGACATGGAACCCAATTTATCGATCTTAGTGAAAGCGTAATCGATTCTCAAGTTTATGGTCGGTAGGTTTAATTTTAGTCCGGCACCAAGGCACAATCCATCTGTGGAAACGGTTCCGTTTTCGTTGATGATCGGATATTCCACAAAGGGATCATTTTCGTTATCTTCAACGTATTCACTCCAGCTATAGCGTTTGGTCCCATTGATTTTCTTCCCGATCCGTAGAAATCCCGTATTCATAAAACCGTATTCGAGTCCGAGATTAAATTGTTCCAAGTTATCGTTAGGATGCGATCCCTCGAAAGCAAATAACAAGCGGTGTTGTTCGGTGTCGTAGACCCTCACGGATCCACCAAACTTGAAGTTGATAGGAATGGGAAATGGGCTATCCACAAAATTCATGTCAGGGCCGAAGTTGGTAATTGCCATAGCGATCACCACGCTTTTCCAGCCGGTATCGTAGAAGGTACCTACGTCAAAAGCGACGCCGATAGCTTTTTCTTCCGCGAGCCGCTCTTCAACGTACTTGATAGTTCCACCAACTGAAAATTTGCTCGTCAGCCTCTGTGCGTAGGTAATTCCAGCAGCGAGATCTGAAGCAGTAAATGTACGTCCCGTACCGGCAGGACCACTCACGTCAGTGGTTTCTATCATTTCACCTGTGTGTAGAAAAGACACCTGAGCGCCTACCACAGCGTTCATTTGAGGAACAGGCCATGCCGTTCCTATATATTCAAACGCAATTCCAGCAGGATAGGCAATGTGAGTCAACACATGATCGGGTTTTTCGAGTTGCAGGAGCCCGCCGGGATTATAATACAGGGCTGAGGCATCGTCTGAAACCCCGATGAAAGCTTCGGCCATGCCCATGGCACGCGCACTAACGCCAACTTTCAAAAATTGTACTCCTGCTGTACCAACCTTCGCTTGACCCCAACAGATAGCTGGAATTAATAGCATAATTACTAGGGCAGTGATGCTTGTTTTTCGCATGATTTACGCTCCCGTAATCGGAGTCCTATATTTTAGATTAAATTGTCCAACGCGTCGATCAAATTTAGCAACGCGGTTCGTCCTTCTATAGTAGCTAAATTGAAATCTTCCTCACTTAATCCTTGCACATATCCTACTATTTCATTGAGCGCTAGAGCTTCCTGCAGACTCAACTCATAGTCAGCCAAGAAAAAGTAATTTTCGGCGCGCAGAAGTCGCAGATCAAGATAATCGACATCTCCGTGTTCGAAAATCCAGGTAGGATCTACCACTACCGGTTCGAGAAGTCCCGTGGAATCATCCAATACCCAGGTGGTATCTACCAAGGTGGCCACCTTCTCATTGGATTGATGCCATTCTTCCATGATTTGCAGAGTAATTGCGTATCCAGCCAGAGCATCTGGGTGATATGGATCCAGATCCATCACTATCTGGAAAAGATTGGCGCCATCTCCGGCGGCATCCAGGGCAACCACACACCATCCCAGGCCGTTGGCCGATTCGATAAGGTCATCAATCGCGTCTGCCATCCTCATCGTCGCTTCGTCCCGGGCCGGAATGTCGCCAATTTGAGCCGCTTCTAAGGAGTCGCCATAAGCGGTCCAGTAGTTGATCTCAGCGATATCCAGGGCATCATCAAAAATCTCGGCGGCATAGAGTAAATGGCCATTCTCGAATTCCGACCACCCTAAGTTGATCAGTTCTCCTGGAGTATCGGGATATTCGGGAGTTGTAGCCGCATCTTTCTCGCATCCGACCAGAAAGCATAGCCCAGGAATAAGTAATAGAGATAGAATTAACTCAAAGCGTTTCATTTTAAGTTGCTCCTGATGGTATATTCAGGTTAACGCAGTAGGATCATTTTCTTGCTGATTATTTGTTCACCGACTTGCAACCGATAGAAGTAAACTCCACTGGCCGCGGACATTCCTAACTCATTATTTCCATTCCACACTACCGTATGATAGCCTGCGTTGGTAAAACTATCGAGAAGTGTGGCAACCTTGCGTCCCATTATATTGAAGATTTCGACTGTAGCCAATTCACTCTCTGGCATAGCGAACTCGATCACGGTTTCAGGATTGAAAGGATTAGGATAGTTTTGATATAGCGTCAGATCGTCGGGGACCAGAAGCGTACTCCGTAGATTTTCTCCCCATACCACTCGATATACGCCGGGGTCCGATATTGAAGCCCAAATTTTGCTTCTATCCTCCGAAATATATGAAGGTAAGACATTCCAAACGCCCTCACTCCAGTATGCTATTCCGCAGTTTTCAGCGTTATAGATTCCCAAATCATCAAGGACAAATTGAACGTTGCCGCCTATGATCTCAACGTTGGCTGACATAATCTTATAGGCTTTGCTGATCTCTACTAAATCTAATGCTACGGCGGTAATCTCGCTATTAGCGGCTGGGAAAATGCCCCAGGTACCATAACCGGCAGCCGCAATAACATCAGCAAAAATAATTCCCGGGAGTCCTAAGCTCGAGCTGCCATCAGGTAAATTAGTCGCTACGAAATCGAGAGTATCGCCATCAACCTGACCGAAGATATTGGTATAGCTGAAATAGGCTCGTGAAGGTCTGCCTTCCTCTTCCAGGTAAATTGGATTGGTATATATCATCGGGGATATCTGATTCATATAGGAACTATCAACGCCTACGTATTCCAAGGTATCTTCCAAATCTTGTTCGATATATAAGTAGGGCGCAGAAGTGAGCGGGACGGTACTGGTGAGCACGAAATTCATGCTGCTGGAGATTACCGGATTCTGCAAAACCACCAATGTGACTGCCCAGGTCAACTCCGAGCTGCCACCCGTAAACCCAATAGGACCGCCATCTTCTGAGGTTTCTAAAACCGGAGAATTGTCGGATAGTTGATACCATTCTTCCATAGTACTACCCAGACCTACAAACATAGGAGGTTCGTTGATATTCCCTGTCCCAGGAAATATTTGGAGCGAATTCGTATCCATCACATCACTGTACGTTACAAACAGTTCTGCCCCTGCTGCGAAGATGGGTTGATTTGGTTGATTCGAGGGTACCGGCCAGGTTGGTTCACCGATGATGGAATTGCTGATCATGGTTTGATCGCCATCAAGTACAGTTAAAAGCCAACCTTCATAACCTTCATAGGTCTCAACTGCATAGGTATTAAATGTCCCTACCATCGTGCAGTAGTTAATCAACGACCCTGAAGATATAGAATATATCGCTTGTCCAAGAAGCGATTCGTTTTCGGCGATCAACGTCTTCAGGATCACAGGCGTGCAGCTTTCTTGTATAAAGATACCACCGCCATTTTCATCTGCGTGGTTGCCGTATATAACTTCATCGTGGATAAATGGCTTGCTGAACCAGCTAATTGCTAATCCTCCTCCATAGGTGGCCATATTATGGTGGATATCATTCTGGTAAATTTCTGTCGTCGCTCCATCACCGATGAATATACCGCCGCCCTTTCCATCAGCTTCGTTATCGTGAATGTTACAGTTATACACTGCACCGGCAGCTCCAGTCAAGTATAAACCTCCGCCGTTCACGCCTGCAGCATTGTCGTAGATCTCGCAATCGCTAAAAATTGATTTAGAGAACCAATCAGCGTAAATTGCACCGCCAACGCCTGCAGAATCGTTGTAAAAGACGCAATTTGAGAATTCGGCTTCTGCCCAAGCGAGAACCGCAACTGCACCACCCCATGCAGCATTGTTATCGTAGAAATAGCAATGTTCAATTGTGGGGGCAGAATTCTCAATCCTGAGTACGCCACCGTATAAGCTGGAATCGACCGATGACCCTCGTCGCAGCTCACAGTAACTCATGATCGATGCAGAAGAACCAGTCCCTAAGGTAATACCCGACCAGGTAGAATCAACCTTGTCAATGGTGGTGAATTCTATGTGTTCAGAGTCAGTTCCTTGCGCGTCGAGTGTGCCATTTACATCTATCCTGAAATCTCCTTCAAACTCAACATTAACAGCGGGTTCTATTACTAGAGCCTGGCCTGCAGGGATCCGAATATCTCCTACTACGTAGTAAGTTGCGGTGCTGTCAGAATAATACCAGGTTCCATTAACATCACCTATCACCCAATTCGTCTGGCTGGTACCAGTTCCATACAGGTAAACTGTAATCTGGTCTTCGTCGGGCATATTTGTATCTATTATGAACGTGTGGTTGTAGGTCCCCGCCGCAAGTGGTTGAAAAGTAACAGTGACGTTGGTCGTATCCCCGCCCTCAATTATGGTTACAGGGGCTTCATAAGAAAAGTTCTGCGGATCTGAAAGTGTAAATACGATAAGCTCCAGTGGTACCGAACCTGTATTCCATACTTCGAATTCAAGGGTCAATCCATCACCAATGGCAATGACCCCGAATTCCAGCGAATCCGGATCGTAACCGAGATTGGGAGATGATCCCATACCCGTCATGGGAACGATCACATTTCCAGCATTACAGGCAATCTCCACGCTTTCCTGAAAATCTGCCTCTGATTGAGGATGAAAGACCGCATAGTATGTGATCGAAGCACCCACCGCCAGTGCAGTATCGGGATACGGATCATTATCCTCGTCCAGAATGCTGAAATTTTCAGTGCCATAAAACCGTGTAAGTTCTAATAATGACTCGATCCCGCCGGCATTCTCGCCGATATTTGATATTACTATTGTTTGCGTGGATGAATCGCCAACGGCGATATTATCAAAAGTAAGGCTATCCGGTTCCACATCGATTATCGGATTCACTCCAGTACCAGAAAGCGCAACCTGTGCGGTAGTATCGTTACTATACAGCGTCAGAGTGGCAGTTGCTCCAGCAATCTCATCTGGATTGAAAATTAATCTCAAGGAAATGCTGGAATCCGGGTAGATTAAAACGGTGCCGGTGAGCGTATCGATAAAAGTCTCAAGATTACTGCTGAACTGATCGTCATCAAATCCAACGCTATCTATTACTAACAGGGCGCGTCCGACGTTGTATATATCCAGAGATGAGTCTTCATCAGTAGTATCTGGGATGAAAATCCTCTGTAGCCCAAATTCGATAGGATCATGTTCCAATACCCTCTCGTCAGAATTGAAGGAAAGGAACGGGAGCGATTGAGCGGCGTAAATGGTGTTGCCAAAGGCACCCATGTTGGCTCGCCCACCATTTGGTTCAGGCTCATTGGAGTAGGGCGAGCTTGAAGAAGCAGCATCTATACAAGGACTGTTGGAGCGCAAGGTGAAATCAAGATTACCCGCATCTACAAATCTTGGATCTGCAGAGAGGTTGTCGATTCCCAACGCAGCAAGCGTATCACCTCCAGCGTCGGAAATATCGCAATAATTGATATCTCCTTCCTGGTATGAAAATTCATAGGAATCCCATAGGATACTATTTTTCATTTGTAGGTTTACACCCATAGCAGTATATAGAGCGAACCCTTCATCTACCTCGTTTCCACTAATGGTCAGATGGTTAAGCTCCAAGCCCTCGCCGCTACCAACATAAAGTGCATGGCCATAGGGGGTATCATCAGGATTATCTGCCTGATTCAATGAAAAGATATTATGGGAAAACTCCGGGGAGGCACTCCAAAGATAGATTGCTCCTCCCCATTTTTCAGCATGGTTGTTGATAAATTTGCAATGGCTGATACTGGCTATTGATCCCGAAATATAGATGGCACCGCCACAGTTGTCAGGCCAGCTTCCCGTCGCTAAACCCAGAGTGAAATAGCAGTACTCCAATTTCGAGTTAGTATTGGCATTCACCAGTCTTAAACCACCCCACCGTGTTATGCCGTCCAGAGCGGTGAAAACAATATTTTCTGAATCAGTCCCGACGGCGCTTATGTATCCTTCTACAATAAACCGGTAATATCCGTCGAAAATGATCTGTACGCCGGGTTCGATCACAAGTGAAGCGCCTTCCGGTACGGTAATGGTACCCTGGATCAGATAAGGGGATTCCGCAACCGTCCATGTACCTGAAACGTCGCCACCAACGACAGTTGTCGTATCCAGGCTCAAACTGGAAGATCGGGGAGGTTCCGTTTTGAAATCCAGGTGCACAAAATTGAGGCTGCCTGGATTGGACACGCGACTTGGCGACGCGTGAGAAGTAGCAGCGTAAGTAACACTAAGGGCCAGGATGGCGCATATCAACGCGCCGCTTCGTTCAAAGAAGCGGAATG